>CBDFFT010000004.1:0-88801 GCA_965246825.1 Chthonomonadaceae bacterium | reverse complement strand
GTGCGGTCGGTTCCGTCTCCCGCTCGAACTCGATTGGTCCTCTTCATCCCCGCATCGTCGTAGGTGTAATCGTTTTGGGTCAGCAGTTTGCTCTGCCAGTTTTGCATCGCATCTTTGTAGAAGTAAGTGTGCTTGAGGGTGTTGAGGTTGCCCCGGTTGGGGTCGAACGTGTAATCGCTCTGGGTGTAGGCGGTTCGGTTGAGGCTCGCATCGAAGGTCTGGTTGCTGATCGCTTGCACCAACCTCCCCGAAATCGGGAAGTTGGTGAACGAACCCAACGGATTGTACTCCCCTCGCTTGCCCAGGTCATCCGTCACGCTCTGGAGGCGCGGGGAG
Organism: Chthonomonadaceae bacterium; assembly: GCA_965246825.1. Taxonomy (GTDB): domain Bacteria; phylum Armatimonadota; class Chthonomonadetes; order Chthonomonadales; family Chthonomonadaceae; genus JACMPS01. The sequence goes on along the minus strand of CBDFFT010000004.1, from coordinate 88,465 downwards.
AGGGAGTTGGGGTCGTCTTTGGCGACCGTCTCCCCCGCAAACCACGACGCTCCCGACCCGCCTAGATTGTAGGTGTAGGTGAACGTGCCGCCGCCGGGCAAGGTCATCGTCGTGCGCTGACCGTAGGGGTTGGAGGTGTAGGCGAACGTTCCCGTCACCGGATCGGTCACGCTCTTCACCCGGTCGCAGCCCAGTTCGTAACTCAGCGAAGTCGTGCCCCGTGCATCCGTCACCGACAGCATCCGACCATTGATCGGGTTGGCGGGCGTGCTCACTCCGCCGTAATCATACGTCATCGTTTCGGCAAGGGTCGAGATCGTTCCGCCGCCGTCGTACTACTCGCCGCCCTCGAGCCTCCCGAAATCGCGGTCGTCGGATAGGCGGAGTCGCCCAGCTCGAACTTGATCTTGTCCATTGGTAGCCCGAACGTTTCGGAGGCGGTCTGGGTGCAGATCGTATAGGTTCCCGTGCCGATGTCGGTGGCAGCAGAGGTGACGCCGAGTGTGCCGTCAATCGAGTATCGGGCGCGGGCATTGCCCATATCCGAGTACACCGGGTACGCCGCCGTAGACATCCCCCACCCGATTAGCCAATGCCCCTCATGGGTGGCGCGTGTCCCGGTAGGTCGGTTTTTCCAACCAATGATTTCCGCTCCCCGCGCATAACACTGCTTGAGCGACTTCCACGAGAACGGCTTTTTATTGCCGGGGTCGATGACGGCGCGGTTTTACAACCAAAGGTCGGACGGTATTCCGTGCCAAAGCAAAAAAATCTCAGCCTTCCTTTAATAAAGCATGCAAATTGACGCTGGCTCTGGTAGACTGTCATTATAGGTCGGTTGACCGAACGAGATAAGAATGGTGGGTGAGAGCGATGTGCAAGGTTGAGGTGGCAGAGAAGGTCACACCTGAGCGTCTGGTCGAGGTTGCAATTGAGTTGTTCGGCCGTGAAGGCTTCGATGCGGTCACGACTCGCGCGATCGCTGATGCCGCCGGAGTTCAGCAGTCGGCCATCGGCTATCACTTTGGAACCAAGAACCAGTTGTATCTCGCCTGCGCGGAGCATATTGCGGCAGAGGTGCGGGCGCGTGTCGAGCCGCTGCTGGCCCATCTGGAAAGTCCGAGCAGCCGCAAGGAGGCCGTCCACGCGGTCGAGGCCGTCGTCAGCGGACTGGCGGCCGTCATGATGCAGGCCGAGATCGCCCCCATGGCGCAGTTCGTCGTGCGCGAGCAGATGAACCCGACACCAGCCTTCACTGTGCTTTACGACGGCGCGATGCGGCACCTTGTCGAGCCGCTCGTAGCCGTGGTGAGCACGTTTTCAAGTGACCGGCTTGGCCCTGAAAAGTTGCGTGCCCGCTGCTTCGCGCTGATCGGGGCCGTCTTCGCCTTTCGCTATGCCCGTGCCGCGCTCATGTGTGTCATGGGTTGGGAAGACATCGGACCCCGCGAGACCGAGATCGTCCAGGAAGCAGCCGTTGCCCACGCACGCGCCATCTTTGCGGACTTCTACATACATCCAGGAGACAGATTATGACCCTCATTGACGTTCTCGCCGCTAGGCCAATCCCCGTCGCCATCGGGCACCAAGAAGTTTTGCTCGTGCGGACGGGTGACCATGTCTGCGCTCTACAACGTCGCTGCCCACACCTGGGCGCAGACCTCGCCCAAGGCACGGTGCGAGACGGCCTCCTAATCTGCCCGAAGCACAAGGCCGCTTTCGACCTAGCGACCGGCAAAGCGGCCGACCCTGCCAGGCTCTTGTTCTTGAAGTTTCGGACCCTCGATGTGGCGACCTACCCGGTCCAGATACGGGACGGCCGCATTTTGGTTGACACAGCCGAGGCCGATTCCCAATCCCAAAAAGACTCTCCAAAAAACTCATAAGGAAACTCCTGATGCCTTCAACACATAGCCCTGTTCTTATCGTCGGTGCCGGCCCGACCGGGATGGTACTCGCTCTGGCGCTCGCACGGCGCGGCGTGGCTTTCCGCATTGTCGACCAAGGGGCCGGCCCCGGCGAACAGTCGCGCGCCATAGGCGTACACGCGCGCACTCTGGAGTTCTACCGCCAGTTCGGCTTCGCCGACGAGATCGTAGCCGCAGGGGTGATCGCCGAGACGCTTCACTTTCGAGGGCGAAGCGGCAGCGGCCACGCACACGAGGCGAGGGCTGTAAGCCTCAGTGAGATGGGCAGGGGGATCAGCCCCTACCCGTATATGCTGGCCTACCCGCAGGACGATCATGAGCGCCTCCTGCGGCGCAAGTTGGAGGCGCTCGGCGTCAACGTCGAGTGGAGCACCAAGGTCGTGGACCTGGAGATGGACGCGGGCGGCGTGCGGGCGAAGCTGGAAAAGGACGGGCGGGCCGAGGACGTGACCGCCGACTACATCGCCGGGTGCGACGGCGCACGCAGCGTGGTACGTAAGACGCTCGGCATCGGCTTCTCCGGCGGCACCTACGACCAGCTTTTCTACGTCGCCGATGTGAAGATTGGGCGCGGCTTCGACAAAGACATCTACGCCAACCTGGGATCAAAGAGGCTTGTGGTGATGATGCCTGTACGCTCTTCAGGCATGCAGCGTCTGATCGGCCTCGTCCCCGACGCGCTCAGGGGACGCCAGGACATCACCTTTGATGATGTGCGTGGAGAGGCAGAGCAGCTTGCGGACGTACAAGTGACCGAGTTGAACTGGTTCTCGACCTACCACGTTCACCACCGGGTCGCCGACCATTTCCGGGTCGGGCGAGCGTTCATCGCCGGAGACGCTGGGCACGTCCACAGCCCCACCGGCGGTCAGGGGATGAACACCGGCATCGGCGATGCAATCAATCTTGGGTGGAAGTTGGCCCATGTCGTGCGCGGGCGCGCACGCCCCGACCTCCTCGACACGTTCGAGGGCGAGCGGCTTCCCTTCGCCAAGCGGCTGGTGGCGACGACCGACCGGGCGTTCCAGGGCATGATCACGGAAGGCTTCAAGGGGGAACTCATCCGCAACTGGCTGGCACCATCTGTGGTCAGCACGATGACGCGCTTCGAGACGACGCAGCACCTCGCCTTCCGAACGCTCTCACAGATCGCCATTTCCTATCCAGACAGCCCCCTCAGCGAAGGCGAGGCTGGCATTCGCGGTGGGCAGCGCCTTCCGTGGGTCGTGAACGACGACGGGGATAATTTCGATCCCCTTCGCTCGCTCGACTGGCAAGTCCATGTCTATGGCGAGCCAGAAACTCGCCTCACCGAATGGTGCCGACAACGGGGTCTGGCGCTCCATCGCTTCAGTTGGAGCGAATCCGCCCATTCCGCCCACCTCCAGCGCGACGCGGCTTACCTGGTCCGCCCGGACGGCTACGTCGCCTTGGCGGCCGAGCGAGAGGCCGCCGCGAGGCTCGCGGCCTACGCGGAACGCTTAGAGTTGTCGCTTGGGGCTGCTGGGCCGGTAATGGCGAAAGAGGGATCGTAAGATGCATGCGCTTAGTACGCCCGCGCTCCTTCTGATGCTGGTCTTTACCTTTGCAAGCACGATTTTCTATGTGCTGCTCCTGATCGAGAGGAAGGCTTGGACACTTGTCTTTCACCCGACACGCGCCCACAGATCGAGGCCGACATTCGCTTTGTGCATCGTTCGCTCAGACACTTGGTGTCAGTCCTTCCTGCCTCAAACGGGATTGCCTTGCTCGGAGGACCGGCCGCATTGATTTGGCAGGCCGTGCAACTTGGGTGGAATTGGAGGAGCTGCGCCATTCTCGGCTTCTGGGTGGCTGGACAGTCCTATATTTTCCTCTTCGGGCGGATCGCGCAAGCCATCAAGGACGTCTGGAACACGCCGAGTGACGGCAAACTCGTGGATGTCGCGCGCGGCGTCCGCAACCTGATCTGCCAGCATCGCAACGGATTGATCCACGCGGCTGGTGTGGTCGCGCTCGAACTCTGGCTTATCGTCCTGCCAAGCCGACCTTGACGCCGGACGCTGCAACCGCTGGAAAAAATGGGATGGGAAATGGGCAAGAAGACCGAAAAGGCCCCTACCAGCTTTACAGTTGGCGATGCTGGACATAGCTATACATCCAGGGGTTCAAGACTGGCGGAGAATGACTAGGGGCGTCTCTATGCCTTCGACCCGGCCACCCCCATCCTGACCCGCTGGGTGGCGGGCAGTTGGGGTGCATGAAGCATCTGATAAAGGACGTTATCACGCATAACAAAGGGGAAGAGGGAGTAACAAAAATTTTACGGAAGTCGGACTTGGCAAAACGTACTTAAGTCAAGTATAATTAGGCAAACTGAGGTTGGGCAGATCATACTGTTTCTACCAAGCTGTTTGATGAACTAAGATAAGGTGACTCCATGTCCTTCTCTCCCTTTAAGCCCGATCCCTTCTTTAACCGCACTCACGAACTCGCTGCCCTCGACCGTGCGATGAACCATTCCGGCAAGGGGGGACAGATGACGCTTCTGTATGGACGAAGACGGTTGGGCAAAACCTACTTGCTCCAACGCTACTTTACGGCGGGCGTTACAGGCAAGGAAGCCGCGAAACCGCATTGCTATTTTTTAGCGGAACAAACCACCGCGCAGACCCAACGTCTGACGCTTGCTGAACAAGTTCTTGAGGCTCTGCCTTCTTCTGGTGTGACTGCCTCTGATCTCGCCGTTTCCTGGAGTGCCCTCCTGCGTTATGTCTCCGGGGGGGCACGAAATCATGCTGAGGGAGAGGAGCAAAAGGGTCGGTTCGCTCTTATCCTGGACGAGTTTCCCTATCTGGTCGCTCAAACCCCCGAATTACCCTCAATGCTCCAAGCGTGGTGGGATCGAGAGGGAATTCATTCTCCCCTCTTTCTGGTTCTCTGCGGATCGCAACTTTCGGCAATGGCGTCTCTGGGTGCGGAAAGTGCCCCGCTCTTCGGTCGCTTCAATGGGGGCATCCATTTGCTCGATCCTCTCCGGTACGAAGAGGTCGCCGCCTTTTATGCAAACAGTTCCCACTATGGTCTCGAAGAGAAACTGACGATGTACGGGGTTCTGGGCGGAACGCCGCGGTATCATGCGCTGGTAGATACGTCTCGCCCGATGGAAGAAGAGATCGTTGCCCTCTTGATGCGACCCCGCGCCGTCCTTGAAAACGAAGTCCGCTTTCTGCTGGGGAGTGAACAAATCCGTGACCCTGCTCCTTACAACGCCGTACTGGGGGCGATTGCCTCCGGCGAAACGCAGTTCGGGCGCATTCAGCAACACACGGGCGTGGACAAAGGAGCCCTCTCTTTCTATCTCAAAACCCTGCAAGAGTTGGGCTGGGTGAGGCGGGAGCTGCCTTTCGGGGACACGACGGATCGAAGGGCCCTGCACCGCATTGCCGATCCGTTTCTGGCGTTCTGGTATCGGTTCGTTGCTCCGCTCTCCAGTACGCTTCAGTTCTCGGAACCAACGAAAGTTTACGAAGAACGGGTGGCTCCTCACCTGGCGAACTATCTGGGGATGAACGTCTTCGAGGAGATTTGCGCTCAGTGGCTCAAGCGATATGCCGGAGAGAAGTTGGGGTTAAAGATTCGACACCTCGGACGCTATTGGAGCCGGGATGGTCAGATCGAAATTGATGTCATGGCGGAGTTGGAGGACGGAGGCTACTTGTTCGGCGAGTGCAAGTGGAGCGCGAACAAAGCGATTGGATTGGGGGTGTACAGCCAGTTGCGAGCGAAGATTGCGGGACTGCCCGAGGCGAAGTGGCGAGAGCGTCCAGCCTGCATTGTGTTCTCGGTGGGCGGGTTCGCTCCCGAACTCCACAGCCTCGCTTCTGACCCGGAGGAGCGTCTCTTTCTCATTGGCGGAAGCGATTTGTTGCCTCTCTTCTCTCCTGCCTCTCCAATCGGGTGAGAGCAGTTTCGTGCAATAAACTAGAAAATTCGTCCCGCAGAGACATGAGAGAGATGACAGAGAGACATTGGAACACGCCCCGCTCTCGAAAACGGGAAGCCCTCGAAAAAGCCTCAGTCAACCGAAATATCCGACCGTTTGCCGAGTGCCTTCTGGGCGAAATGTTCCTGAGAGAACCAGGGGCAAGTACAGGCTCATAACGTCCTTTATGGGCCATAATTGCCGAGTAAAATCGCAATATGAGCAATGAGAATTATTTTCACATAGTCGGCTTTAGAACAAAGGTTGGATTGTGGAAAAGTTAGGGTAGGGAACCGTCGGGACAATTTTGCTGAATTACCCTGCTTGCTTGGAATGTCGCAATCGCTTGGTCATCAGTGTTGTGTCTACAATCAAGTCCAACGCAATTCCTATCAAGTAGTAAAGTAGGTTGCTCCAGCCGAAGACATAACCGAAAATCAGTCGCCCTCTTTCGGTCGCACAGATGGCGTCGAACCAAGATGCGTGAAACAACTTGCTCGCTTCAATACAACCGCAGACGACAAGAGCGATTGTGGCAATCTGTGGTGTTGAGAAGCGCGGCAGCAAAAGGGCAAAAACGAAAAAGACCATGGCTGCCCACAGCACATCGCCGAGATTTTTGTGCAGCCAGTCTGCAAAAATCCTGGAAACTTCCGAGACGTCAAGCCCAGCACGATGAGGATGAAGACCATCAAGGCAGAGATCAAGCGGCTTCTTGCGGGAATGCGCTCAAAGTGTTGGGAGATCGCCTGAGGTTCAGACAAAGCAAGCACTCCTGTAAGAAGATACTTTCATTGTACCCAATTCGGTCGATAGCCGTCACTCCCGAGTAAACCGCTTCCAGTGTCCCTCGGAGATGACTTCGACAGTGCCATCGGTCACTTTGATGGCGGTCTCATCGTCCATCGCATAGCACGGCAACGGCATACTGGCTGCCCACTTTTCGGCGTGGGGCATGGTATTTTCCGGCAGGTCCGCGTGATCGAGGTGCGGAAAGATCGAAAAGTCGACAATCCCCAGCGTACTGTCGCCGCCAGTGGGTGGCTTCCACCCGACAAAGTCCTCTCCGATCCGGGGGGTCATCACCATGCTCCCCGCACTCAGTCCCACCCAGACCGTCTCGTGCAACGACGGTAAGAGGTCCGCAAGTCCCGACTGCCGCATCCAGTGGCAGAGGTACAGCGCATCGCCGCCCGCCACCAGCAAGACATCGGTCTGCTGAACCTTGGGAACCCAATACTTTCGGTCAATGCTGGGCAGGGCAGTGAGTTCCAGCACTCCCAAGGACTTCCAACCCAATTCGCACAGGGGGCAGCGAGGTTCCTGTCCGCTGATGAAACGCCATGCCCCCTCCCCCGGACCGACCCAGGGATGTCCGTACATCGCGGTGGGAATACAGAGGGCACTCGCTTCTGAAATCGGTTTGCCGAGGAGTTCAACGAGTGCGTTGTGAATGCTGGTGTTTTTGATGCCAGCGGAAGTGAGAAGTAACTTCATCATGCTTTTTCTCTTCATAGTACTGAGCGACGCTGAGGTGCTCAAGTCAGCGTCGCTCCAAATGCGTCCGTCCGCTTCTGACGCTCAACCGCGACGGGCTGCCTCGATAGTCGCGATGTCGATCTTTTTCATCTCCATCATCGCCTCGAAGGCGCGTTTGGCAGCAGCGGGATCGGGGTCAGTGATTGCTTCCATCAGAGCGACTGGCGTGATCTGCCAGGACACTCCCCACCTATCCTTGCACCAACCGCACGCGCTCTCTTCGCCGCCCTGACCGACGATAGCGTTCCAGTAACGATCCGTTTCTGCCTGGTCTGCGGTGGCGACCTGAAACGAAAACGCTTCGCTGTGCTTGAACGCGGGACCGCCGTTCAGACCGAGGCAGGGAATGCCCATCACGGTAAACTCGACCGTCAACACGTCCCCCTGCTTCCCGGACGGGAAATCCCCCGGAGCACGGTGCACCGCGCGGACGGCTGAGGCGGGAAAGGTCTCGGCGTAAAAGCGTGCTGCTTCCTCCGCGTCTCCGTTGTACCACAAACAAATCGTATTCTTTGCTGGCTGCATGTTTCATTTCTCCTTGTCAATGTCAATACGCTCGCTCATCAGAGGGGGCAGGGTGGGGATTAACTTGCCGTAGGCTGGAACCAGCTCGGCTCCCATTCCTCCCCTTTGTACCAAAGGTAGGAAATGAGTTGCCCCACATGATAGTATTCGTGTTCCGCAATGTTTAAGAAGTGTTCCGCTCTCGGCATAGCAGGAAGCCAGAGCGTTCCAAACCAGGCTTCGCCGGAGGGCACGACTTCGAAGAGTTCTTCTTGGGTGAGAGACTTCAAGTAGTCGAGAGTGTTGTGCCGAACGGCGATCAAGACCTGTAACAGATGGTTCAAGTTGTGTGCGTCCCCGACAATCGCCTCGACTTCGGCTTCCGTGAGGACGTGTCCCGTTTTGAGATAAGGGACCAGGGGTGCTTCGATGGCGATGATCTCCACCAGCTGACCAGCCACAGTTCGCATTCCGGGAGCGGGAGACCATTCCAGCGATTCGGGCGTGAGCCGTCTGAGAACGGTATCGAGCCATCCTCGGACGTTGGATAAGCGAGCGGTGATGAGATCGGTTGGGGTGAGAGGTGTCGTGGTCGTCATTCTTGTTCTCCTGAAGGGTCGTTGCAGGGTTTACTAGAAACTTTCTCCCAAAAGAGGAAAGCATCTGTAAACTATTTTTCGAGCGCGGCAAATTCAGTCCCCTTCGTCCGGTGACCCCTCCCTCGTTTGAGCGACAGAAACCTTGCTTATCCGTCTATATACAGGGAGCAATAGCCTGCGAACGAACACCGTAATTTTTTGCAGTAAACAATCTCATGGAGAATACTTTTGACAACCCTTGGCGATTCATCAACCTGAAATTCTTAAAAAATCTGCTTAAGCAATTGGAACGAAGGGAACAGAGATACAAGGTGCGCGTTTCCAAACGGAACGTTTTCGGTGACACAATGTAGCGGACGGGTCAAATAATCCGAGCAGGTTAAAACCGCAGAGGTGTGACCTTATATCATGGCAGGGACAAAGCACCAAATGAATGTTGAATGTGCCAGAAACTCTATCGCGGTTTTCTGACGGATGCTTCTGTTCCGTTGAGTGGCACTCTCTTCAATTCAGGATAGGTGGCGACTATCGAGGTCAACGCCCCGGCGCTTTCTCCTTTTTATGCTTTACTCGCGGTCAGAACGAAAAGTCCCAAAAATGAAGCCATTTTTCCGTTTCCCTTGTCGGATGCCTGAGATTCATTGAACCTCGCCCTGTGGAGCCGGCACCTCAGCCTCTTCGTCCTAAACTGCGGGAGAGACGACTCAGAGGTCAATCCAGTAGCCCAGACCCGCCTGCCGTATGATCTCCTCTCGGACCTTGTAGACTAGACTTGGCTCGACGCGCTTTTTCTCCACGGTCTCCACGGTCTCCGCTGCAAACAGGTCGGTGTCACAGTTCGGGTCCTCAAGCATCTCGTCGTATTCCTCCTGGGTAAGATGGTAGAACAGTCCTGCCCCCGATTGTGGACTGCGACCTCTGCCAACCGCTGCCTTCCCCGTTTCTCTTACTTTTCTCATGCGTTTCCTTTCCTTTCCACCGGAGGGTGTCAATGCTCCCCCCGAAACAACGTACGAAGAGTGAAGCAGTTCGTCGTGTCGAAACACCCTTTCCGAAAACAGACCTTCGGAAGGATAACGAACTGAAACGGCATTTCGGTAAAACGTTTGATTTCGTCGAGGCTGATCTTCTCATTCCGCCTGTCCTAAAGTTCGATGATGCGGGGGCTTTCATGGGCGGCAATCCTCTCCCGCTCCCCTCTCCCTCCTTTTTCTTCGCCGTCCTCTCTTTTCTCTCAAAATGTGGATGATTTTACCCGTCTCGTTCGGCAGGCTCCAGAAACGCCACCCGGTTCACCCATTCTTCCTGGGCGTAGCGACTTCCGTGTGCGAAGAGAGCCCGGACCAGTCCCCCGAAATCCTGGTTGCGGATCGAGGCGTCGTCCACAAACAAAACGCCCGCATGAGCCTCCCCGTCCGCCGCAAGTTCCGAAAGAAGAGGAGGGATCGTTTTGAGATCGTAGGTGACGAGCGTCAACCCCTCTTCTGCCGCCGCCCGAAGCAGCCGCCCGTCCGACTGTCCTACGAATGCCCCTCCCCTCCAGCGGTAGACGCTTTCCACTCTGAGACCGATCCCTTTACGTAAAAGTTGTTCAGCGACGACGTAAGAAATGTTTTCGTCCAGCAGATAAGCCAGCATTAAACGGTTGGCTCCGTTTCTTTGGTAACTTCGACCCTTTGACGCTCCAGTTGGGGAAGTCTGCGCTTGAGGGTATCGAAGGTTTGGGAGTTCACCTCGGCAAGGGCGTCTTCGATCTCCTGTGGAAAGACCTCATAATAATGAAACGCCGCCTGCACTTTCCACACGGGCAGGTCGAAATGCCGGGCGGTTTTCTCAGGGTCCATCTCGTAGCCTTGAGCGGTCAAAATAATCTTCCAGAGGCGCAATCCACCGGTCAAGCACACCTGGCGTTCGCCTCCAAAGGTGCGAAACTCAATTTCGGCGAATTCGCTGATCCGTCGGGCTTCCTCGAAAAGCGAGGCTCCGAGGTCGCTGACGGAACGCCCCACTTTTCGGGCCGAGGTTTTTAGCCACTCGGCGGTTTCTTCCGGCAATCGCATCGTCACGGTTTGAGACATAGGACACTCCTCTTCACAATAAGAATTCTTCATCATTGTACACAAACAAAACAATCAAGTCAACGGATAGGCTTAATCCAGTGTTTAGATTGAAGCTAAAAGGAGAAAAGCGATGATGAACACAACCAACACATTGGAACCGGATGTTTCTCTCCTCGTCCTCCTCAGAATTATTGAGTGCCCAAGCCTTCCCAGATACTTGTCATTGATCGAAAAGAGCGTACCAACAAAACAACCGTTTAACCCGCCTAACCCTCCGATCACGAAATTTCCGAGGAAAGTGTCTGTCGTAATATCGTAGCGGTTAATGATATAATTGCCGGTCACGGTTCCAGAACTGCTCACATACAGCGTTCCATCCGACCCGAATGTCAAACCGACAGGGAGGTCCAATCCCTCTCCCATACCGACATCACCCATAAACGCTCCGGTAGTTCCATTATAACGTTTGACGGAATTTGAATAGGCACTGTCTACGTAGAGATTACCGTCGGGTCCGAACGCAAAACTGGTTGGATTAGCAAGCCCTCCTGCTCCCGCTCGAATAAAATCATCAATGTAAGCCCCTGTGGTCAAGTTGTATCGCTTGATTCCTGTATTGGCGTCTCCGCTGACGTAGAGGGCTCCATCGGGACCAATGGCAAGATCGTGAGTCAAATCCAACCCTCCCTCAAAGGATGGGATCAGATCGCCCAGAAAGGCTCCGGTTTTTAGGTCATATTGCTTGACCGCTCCTTCAAGAAAACTTCCTACCAAAAGCCTCTGTGCATGAGCCGTGACGGAAAAAGAGCCATCAAGCAGCCAGAAGCCAAGAAAGGTGGCCAAAAGTTTGATGAAAGCCCGAAGGAGACGTAAGGTTTTGTTCATGTTAATTTAATTCCTTGGCAGTGCCCGTAAAGGAGAGAAGCATGCCGGAGTCTCCTCACCTCGTACCCAAATGGTTGTTTCAATTCCACACTGGTTCGATTAGAAGTATCAGGAGGATCAAAATCACCGTGACGCTCGAACCGAATGGCGCACGGATCGTGACAGTTCAATCGTGATCATAAGTTTTGCCCAACGACTGAAGTCTAAGCTTTAGAAAACTGTCCCTTCACAAACTGGTGCTCAATGGTTCGCGTCACTTACGCCTTCGCAGATAACGAAGTTGAAATTGCGGTATTGATCGAAATCTCTCCTGTTCATCTCATTTGTTGCTTTGGAAATAAAGTTCATATCAGCAGACTGAATCCCGGCAATACGTCCTTTCCTTCGATCAAGCTCAGTGAGTAGCGAACAGAGGGGACTTAGCGTAGGTTTTCCGGTTCTTCCGACCTTTTGGTGAAAGCGAGTATTTAGCGAGCACTTCATCCGTTTTTGGAGGCGCAGCGAATGTCAGCAAGTGCTGTTGAATATTAAGCGAACGTGCTATTGAGATGCGAAAATAGGCCGAATCACCAAAAGATCAGAAGAACCGGTTTTCCCCAAATAACTGATCCTGTTGCCGAATTCTCTGGGATATTATGTCGCCTGAACTAATCGTTGCAGGCGTGAGACTCGCTTTGTCTCTCGCGGCACTTCCATCAGCCAAGCGATCACGCGTACCAAGTTCATCGCTGCTGCTGTTGCGATGTGTTGCAAATGCGCCTTCGCTTCGCCAAAATAACGGCAACGGCGTAAGCCAAATGCGCGAACGCCCTGTGAGAGCGTACCCTCAATTCCCGAGCGCAAACCATACTGCTTACGAAACGCTTTGGTCTGTTGGCGTTGCCGAGCAGCTTGCAGAGCTTGATGTTGCTCCTCAGGACGAAGCGTCAATTCCCGTCCACTTGTTTTGGAGCGAGTGCAGGAAGGACGCGAGACACACGCATCGCATTCCTTCTTGTCAAACTCCACATGGATCACGTCCTTGCCATGCCGATCTCGACTGGTTTTCCAGACCGTGCTGACTTTGTTCTGAGGACACCGGACTTTCTGAGCAGACCACTCGATGGGAAAGGAAGCGAGATCATAACCTTTCGCCTCCCGGGCTTGCCAGCCGCCATCTTCCCGTGTGGGACCGAACAAATCCACCTCGTGTTTGGCACTCTGCATGAGACGTTCTGCATCCACATAACCTGTATCGACCAGATGGACAGCGGGAAGCCGTTCCCTCTCTGCCAGAGACTGATGAATAGTCTCTACCACAGCGGCATCGGGCAAAGTGGCAGGCGTGGTTTGGACATGAGTAATGAGATTGGGACTGTCTTCCTCACACGTCTCGGTCAGATGGATTTTGTAGCCTGTCCATGTCGTGCTGCGCTTGGTGGAGTATCGCGCATCGGGGTCGTAAATCGAGTGAATCCGCAACGCCGCGGGAGGGGTGTCAGTCTCTTCGCGCCACAGCACTTTCCCCTCCTGAAGGCGGTAATGCTGCACCCACATTCGGCGGAAAGTCTGTACTATGGGAAGGAGACGCATCCATTCTGGCGTAGTAGCGGCATCCAGAGCAGAAAGAAGAGCAAATCCATCAGAACCCATGGTGAGCGCGAGTTCCTGCTGAGCCGATTGGGTTGTCGGAAGACGATGCTCCTCGAAACGCGGACCATATCGCTCTGGCCATCCTGGCAACATCTGCTCCCTCAGCCACTCGAGAGCGACTTCCGCCAGAGTGTTGAGGACGGCACGCATCGCTTCGCCGACACAGCAGAGGCGATTGAGAATGCGAATGGCAGCGAGGATATGCGTAGTATCCGTTCGCTGCTTGCCGCGAGTTTTGAGCAGTCCTTTGTCTTTGTAGACCGTGAGCATCGTCTCCAATAGGCGATGTTCCGCTCCTCCGAGAAGTAGGCGTGTTCGGAACTGACTGAGGACGGAAAAGTCGAACCCATCATCGGTCAAGTCGAGGGAGAGAGCATATTTCCAGTCAATGCGTGCCCGGACGGCATCGGCGGCTTGGCGGTCGGAGAGTCCTTCGGCAAATTGCATGACCGTTACCAAAGCCAGCCGCCACGGAGCTTCGGCAGGTTGACCTTGAGGCGGAAACAAATCGGCGAACTGCGGGTCTTCAAAGAAGGGACCAAACTCGTCGCGCATCGTCATGTAGACATTGCCTTTGCGAAAGGCAGCGCGGGCAATGCGGGCAGTTTGCTCAGGAACGGAAGCAGAAAACTCGGGGTCAAGGCACATGGTGAACTCCTCCAAAACGGATTTCTGGAAAGTTCGACGAGGGAGCAGAAAGTCCTGCCGAATTCGGCAACAGGATCATAACTAGAGTCGCCCCATCAAGTCGTCATCTCAATGATTTTTAGCTCTCCTGAGCGAGAGATTTTCCCTCAAAAAATAAAACTTCTTTTTTTAAAAGCCTGCAACAGTCCTACCCCTTTGCTGTGTCAATGCACCGAAGTCGTAAAAACGACCTTTAAACTGCAAAAACTTCGGTTGAACACACAAGGAGAATTGACATGAAAACCACCATTCTGTTCCGCAACACGCTGACCCTCGCCGGGATGAGTCTTCTCATCACACCGGGCGCAAATGCACAGAGCAACAATCCCATTCGTCTGGAACTCGCTCCCGCTCAGTTGCCCGCCGTTCAGGTCGAGAAACGCGCTCCCCTTAAGACCTCTGAGGTCTGCATCAATCCGATGACCGGACGGGTCGTTCGCTCGACAGATCGGATCACCCTCCCCGATGGTCGCCGAATTCTCGCCTCTGAGCTTCGCCGCTCCCTGGCAAAATACGAGGCAGAGCTGAACCAACTCGGCTTTTCACTCTACAATCCCAATGGCCCCGTGATGCGACAGAGCTTTGTGCAGGACACCGCACGCTTCGAGACACAAGCACAGGAACTCAAGGCAGATCATAAAGTCAACCCGGTCAATCCCGAAGCACTTGCATCCCAGATGAGCTTGCTGAACGCTCAAACGGACTATCTCAATCAGTTCGCACATCCCGGACAAACCGAAATGGCGATCACCCCTCAGATGGCACAAGACTTGGACCGTCTGAAACCTGTGGCAAACAATGGAACCAGCAACGCTGGCTCCACCGATGGTTCCATGCACATTATGAGCGCCGATCCACTGAATAAATACTACACTTATTACAAGCAAATGGGGGATGCTTCCTCTTTCCAGGCTTATCTTTACAGCAACGTTCATGTCTACGGCGGTAGCCAAAAAGTCGGCTTCCAGGCAACCGGTATGGCAGGAGGAGCCGTTTTTGGGAAATATTTTGTTCTGCTCAATGGGGAAGGCGATGGTGTTTCCCAAAATGGAGCCATCACAGGTCATATTGGACTGGATGTGCTGGGGGCAACCATCATCAACAAATCCTATAATGTCCCGGTTGCGTTCTCAGGTGACAAACACTGGTCAATGGAAGTCGCACAACCCTATCATATCTGGATCGGACCGATTCCGGTTGGTGGGCGCGTCGGCGTGCGAGGGAAAGCAGGACTGAAATACAATGGGGGACTTTACGGAGGCACGGTTTCTGCAAACGTCAGTCCTTATGCCAATGTTTCGGGTTTTGCGGAAGCCGGGGTAGACATCTGGTTTGCCGGAGCGGGTGTCGGTGGAGAACTGACCTTCTTTAAAGATACCTTGAACATGACCGCCTCGGCTTACCTGAGTGGAACCAGAGCCCGCCCTTCCATTACCGCCTCCGTTGTCGGCTACAACGATATCAATACGCTGAGCGGCCGCCTCTACGTCTGGGGGCAACTCTTCGGTTTCCGAGGGGAGCATGACTTCTATAACTGGTCTGGATTCAGTGCACGGGGATACCTGTTCAACGATTCCACAACCATCCGCCTCTAAACCCGACTGTGGGTTAGTGAGCAAGTTCATCCGTTAGGATAACAATACAAAGGGGCGGGGCTGAAAAACCCCGCCCACTTTTCAGGAGATCAGAGCCATGCAGACGATTAAAAATAAGACCACACGCGCCCTCTGGACAATGCTGGGAGTATTTACCCTGTTCACTCCCGCTCTGGGGCAGAAGCAGTCTTCTACTCAGCGGGGAGGGACGGGTCATTCCCTGCAATTAAACCTGCCCCCAGGGCAACGTCTTCTGTATACGGTCTCCTATCAAAGTCAAGCGTCCATGGATATGAATGCAATGCAACAACCCGGTAGTGAAGGCAACTCTGGGCAAAGCGCAAGCCCTCTTCCCTCCATGACAATCAACACGTCTCTCAAGGGCAACATTGAGGTCATCTCCCTTAAGAAAACGAGAGGAGAGACGCTTCTCCAGTGTCGCATTCACCTACTCACCTCACGAATTGAAGCCAATAGACAGAGAGCAGTTGGCGTCTCCGATCTCCTGAAACGTGACCTGAATGCCCCCATTTTGTTCTCGCTGGATCAAACCGGACACGGACACGCTTTGCACTTCGCTTCTGCCTGTGATGCACTGTCGCAGGGAGTGGCTCGAACCCTGCTGGCTCAACTTCAGTTCACGGCATCACCCGCAGAAGGAGTCACCTTCTGGAAAGGACAGGAGGAAGAACCCAATGGCACATTTCTCTCTCGCTATCACTTCCTAAAACGAGGCGCAAACGGGATCACCATCATTTACAAAACAAAAATTGCACCCCCTCCGTCTCCGGAAGTCGCAGCACAGCGAGGTCTTCGGCAGTCGGTTATTCCGGAAAGTGACCTGAAAATTGTCTTTGATGAAAATAGAAATGTGCTTCAGAGTGTCGAGGGTAAAGAGACCTTTGTGACACTGATGGGAGAGAGTCGTATCGGGAAAAGTCTGAATGTGATCTCGCTGAGGCTCGATAAGCAAGAGACCCTGAAGCCTGCGGTTCTCGCTTCCCTGCAAACGACAACGCTGAAAATGCTCTCCCAGACACGTCCGATTTCCTTTGCCGAGGTTCCACAGATCACGCCCCAACAGGAGGAACAAATTCAACGCAATAACCTGCATGGGGCGACCTGGGCAGAGTTGCAAAATGAACTGGCTCGGATGGAAAACAACGCCCCCGATGACACCGCCACCCAAACGATGCTGGTGCGTTTGAAAGCCTGCTTTTATCTTGAGCCGGGGACCTGTGTTTCCGCCCAGGCATTGCTCCATACCACCCGCCCCAACCAAATCACCACGATGTTGCTTGTCGAAGCCTTGAGAGGCGCAGGGCATGAAGGCGCTCAGAACGTTTTGCTCAGCGTGGGACGAGATCACCGTACCGATGCCGAATTTATGCTGTTACTTCTCCCCACTCTGGCGCGTCTGGAAAAGCCCGTTTCAGGGGTAGATGTTTTCCTGCAAGAGAGGAGTGCCTCAGAAAATAAAGAGATCGCCTCGACAGCAACGTTGACGATGGGGATGTTGACTCGCATCCTCGCACAAGCTTCGCCTCAGCGTGCGGCAATTTTGGTGAAAGCAATGATTCAGCAATTAGATCGATCCGAGAGTGCAGAGCGGAAAACAGACTGGCTCTTTGCACTCGGCAATGCAGGACAGTCCTCTTCCCTCAGCGTGATTTTGCGCTACTCACATCATGCCGTTCCTGAAGTGCGAAGTGCCGCCCTCTACGCCCTCAATCATGTACCGAGCGAGGTGACCGAAAAACGTCTCGTAGAAGCCATGACGGTAGACACGGAAAGCCGGGTGCGCCTGACCGCAATACGGGTTGCCGCAAATTATCCGTTTTCAATTTCTTTGCGACAAGCACTGCTCAAGGCACTGCAAAACGATCTGACAACCGAGGTACGCATTGCTACCCTGACCCCGCTCTGGCGACAGGGACGAGCCTTGCCAGAAGTTCAGACCGCTCTTAAAAATGCGGCGCAGCAGGATATAAGCGAAGAGGTGCGCCGTGCCGCGAATTCCCTTCTGTCGCAACCCTGATTCTGACTTTAAAAAGAAAACGCACGCAGGAAAACCGGAGGAGGTTGCAGTAAATGAAATAACCCATAGATAACCCACGAGGCTGAGAAATCCTTTTCCGCGATAAGGAGAGAGACAGATGCAACGAACCAAGCGAGGCTTGAACCGTCCAATCATTTACTGGGGAGGAGTTGCCCTGCTACTGTTCTGCCCCGCCTTTGTCGTCAAGGCAAAGGCGCAACAAGGAACCCAGCAACCTCCACTCGCCGACCCTCGAACCGCAGAGCAAAAAGAGAGTGACCAGTTCATCAACGCGGGCAAACAAGCGTATCGCAAAGGGGAGGTCTCTGCCGCACTCAAAGCCTTCGAAGAGGCAAAAGAAAAAGCGACTGCCGCCAGAGACCCGCGACGCATCGCGACTGCACTCCATCTGATCGGAGTGGTTTACAAGGCTCAGGGGCAGATCGAGAAATCCCTCGATTTCCACCTCCAGGCCCTGGCAATCCGAGAAAAAGAGAACGACCAACCCGGCATTGCGCTGAGCCTCAATTCGTTGGGCGGAGTTTATAGAAATATTGGCGAGGTTCCAAAAGCACTTGAGGCGTTGCAAAGGGCGCAGGCAATCTACCGTACGCTGAAGGATAAGGAGGGTCTCGCCCGCTCCTACAACAATCTGGGAAGTCTGTACCAGAATACAGGCGAGATGGAAAAATCGCTGGAGGCGTATCGACAGTCATTAGCCCTCACCGAAAAATCCGGCTCTTTACAGGACACTGCCTTCACGCTCAATAATCTTGGCATTCTCTATGTGAAAATGGGACAGTTGGAACAAGGATTTCTCCACTATCAGCGTGCCTTGAAAATCAAAGAGACTCTTGGAAACGAGCGGAGTCTTGCGAATACACTCAATAGCCTCGGTATTCTCTTTCTGCGACGAGACGAAACCGATCAGGCTCTGTTGTATCATCAGAAAGCGCTGGCGATTCGGGAGCGACTCCAGATTCTGCCGGAGGTTGCAGAGAGCCTCTGTAACCTGGGCAATGTCGAAACTGCCGCCGAACATGGGGTAAAGGCATTGGAGTATTATCAGAAGGCACTGGCTATTCGAGAAAAGTTGGATAATCCACTCGATCTCGCCATCAGCCTGAACAATCTCGCCGTTCTGTATCCCACTCTCGGAGAGCCAGAAAAAGCACTCGATTGTTGCCGAAAAGCGCAGGCGATCTATGAGAAAAGCGGAGATCCGGCGGATATTGCCACCGTCTTAGCCAATCAAGCCAGTATTTATGCAAAGATGAATCGGGTAGACGAAGCCCTCTCTTACGATCTCCGCGCCCTTCGTATTTTCGAAGAACTCAGCCTGCAGGTCGCCGACCCGACCGAACTGGGCAATTTTCAACATTCGAATCTTGGTGACCTCTACCCTTTTATCGCCGAGCTACTGAGCCGCAAAAAGCCCACCGAAGCCCTTCTCATGCTGGAACGGGGACGTGCTCAGGGGCTAGCCCGTCAACTTTCCAGTGCCGATGCTTTCGACCGTCTTCTGTCTGTCACCGACCGCGAACAAATGCAAAGGCTTCAGAATAGTCTGGGGCGCACCGCTACCGAATTGCGCGACATCAGTCATCAGCCTACCCCCACCAACCCAGAGAAGAAAAAGGGTTATGAACAGGCGAAAAATAGGGCAACCACTGCTTACTCGAACGCTCTGATCGCCTTTACCCACTTTCGAGAACAGATTTACTCCAAGCCGGGTTACCCAGAGCTGCGACATCTCTCCGGAATTCATCCTCCCCAGCAAACTGAACTGCTGGAACTCTCTCGTAGCCACCCGAATACACTCTATCTGGAGTACGCCCAAGTCGACGAAAAAGCCTTTTTACGCGCGACTCTGCAGGACGGTTATGTTCGGTTCAAGCGCATTTCCTGTCCCGTGAAAACGCTGACACAACAAATCCAGAATTGGCGCACCGAAATCACCCGTGCCGATGCCTATGACCGTACGAAAGAGGAGGCACTGGCTCAGTCTCTCTACAAATTGCTTTTGAGCGGCATCAAGCTCAATACAACCCAAAACCTCGTTATCGTTGCGGAAAAAGGGTGGCTCGATGTACCGTTTGTGGCACTCCGGGATGAACAGGGCAAGCGACTCATCGACACGTGTGCGGTCTCTTCCGCTTTTTCTCTTCACTCGCTCACGTGGATATCCCCCGATAAAAAAGTCGGTCATCCTCCCTTGCCACTGCTCTGCCTGGCTGATCCCACAGGATTGAACGGACAGACCTATCAAAGCACATTACGCGGTGGATTTGGGGCGTTACCCAGAGCGCGTGAAGAAGGAAAAGCGATCTCCGAACTAATTCCAGGATCGCAGATGCGAGTGGGTGCAGAAGTAAGAGAGGCGACCATCAAAGCCGAAATGAGCAAATATGATTTGCTTCACTTTGCGACTCACGGCATTGCAGACAGTCATAATGGGCTACTCTCCGGCTTGATTCTCGCACCGGAACCTCCCGACTCGCGTGAAGATGGCATTTTGTTTGCAAAAGAGATTGCAGGAATGCGATTGAAAGCCAGACTGGTCGTGCTTTCGGCGTGTGAAACAGCACGGGGGCAGTCTTCTGGGGGCGAGGGATTATTGGGGTTGGGTTGGGCATTTCGTGCGGCGGGTGTTCCCGCAATTATTGCTTCTCAGTGGCGGGTGGACGACCTGGCGACCGAAATGCTGATGATTAAACTGTATCGGGGACTTCGTACGGGTCAATCTAAAGACACCGCTCTTCGCAATGCCATTCTGAGCGTGAAGCAGAAGCACGCCAATCCTTTCTACTGGGCGGCGTTTCAGACGATGGGCGATCAGAATTCGCTCAAACGGTAAGACCCATTTGGCTATTTTTGCCCTTCCCCCTGAGCTTGGCGGACACCTTACGTCAAACCGTCAACTGTCCGCCGTACCACTTTGCAACAAACTGCTCCAGATTATTTGAGACCCAGGAGCGACTATCGATCTCATGGTTCCAGATGAAAACATCGGGGTTGTTAATCTTGCCATTTCCCTGAATTGGAAAGAAGGCAAGGTCACCGTTTTCTAAATCGCCAAAAAAGAGCAGATGGTCAAAGGGCATAGAGAGGCTGTCCTGTTCTGCGTTCTCGCGCATTTCCAGGTTGCGCTTGATCCTCTGGTCGGTGGACAGGATGCCATCGCCATATCTATCGGCAATTCCATTGCTTTCGAGCAAAAGGGAACGTAGTTCTGGCGGCAAAGGGACTCCGAGTGCAACTTCGACTTCTTGCAATGATTGCTCGGAGGCTGCCAAAGCAAACGTGCATTTTATGCTGACATTTTCCACGAATTCACGCCACATAACATTCCCACCTAGAATACAACAATACTGTCTATGTCTGATGTGTAGCCGCCCATCCAGCACTCACCTTTATTGTTCGGTCGAATTAACTCAGACTTTGTGCTGAATTTTCTGCTCTAATTTCTGAGCAATTGGATTGTGTGGGTCTGCTTCGAGAACGCTGTCCAGTTCGCGTTGCGCCTCTAAGACCAGTCCGGCTTTTAACAAGTGTGCTGTCAGTTCCAGTTTTGCTCGGATTACCCCCTCTGCCTCTTTCAAGTCAAGAATGAGGAAGGTCGCGATTGCGGAGCGAGCCACAATCTCATTATTCTCCTTACGAGTGGCTTCGACGGTCCAACGAAGATTGATCCCTCGTGGAAGTACCTGTTCTGGTTTCAGGTGGGGGACTTCGGTCGTTCCCTCGGCAAGAGTTTTATTTTGTGGGTCGAGAACGCGCACCCGATAATTCACCTCTGAATCCATTGCCCCCCATTGCAGGGTTGGCTTTGGAGAAAGAAGGCGTTCAGAAGTGGGAGAAACCAATCGAATTTCGGTCTCCTCTCCTCCACGCAAAACGCGCCTATCCAAAGGGGGAAGTGCCTTTGGCATTCTCAGAGCGTTAGTTTCTGCCAGTGCCATTTGAGTTGCAGAGGATTGAGAGGATCGGGTCTTCACGGCGTTATGCAACCACCGGGCTTCGCGCCTATTTTTTTCGACTTCGGCTTGCAGTGTCCGACTTCGATCTTCAAGGAGTTTTTTCTCCTGGGTTTGTGTGGCAGACTGCGTTGCACTGAGTACCTGAAGTGCGTTGTATTGCTGTGACAGTCGGTCACGCTGTTGCACTGCTTCGGCGAGTTGATGTTTCATCTCGCCCTGTTGGGATTGAGCGTTTTTTTGTACGTTTTGCATCTTATCTAAATTGGGCTTGATACTGGAAACATAGATCACCAGTGCTGTTGCTCCCGCAAGGGCGAATCCAAAAGTCGGAGTCATCAGGCGTTTCCACCACAACGGAGTAAGACGTTCCCGTAGAGTTGTCTGCGGAACGAGCGCAGGGACAACCGTTTTTTCTTCTAGCTTTTCTGGGACGATCTGCGCGGTCTGCCAGGCACGTACTTCCTCGGCAGTGGAGAGGGTGGCACTCATTTCGCGATAGGCATGACGGCAGTAGTCGCACCCGGAGAGGTGCGTCATCAGAAGATTGGCATTGGAATATTTACCGCCCTCTTCAATAAGCCCAATCAGGTCATCTGGGTCAATACAATCCTTTGTCCAGGCGCCGATTGTCCCCTGGAGTGCCGAGGAAATTTTTTGTTCGGTCTCAGTCCATGGTTTCATAATTTACGACTCGCCTCTCTCATCGTCTCTGTGTGCAGAATGCCCACTGTGAAATACGCCACATTCAGGTAGTGCAATGACACACACTGCGAACAAACTGTTGCAATTATTTTGCACGTTTTTAGTTTTTTGTGCGAAACTGCTCCTCCACCTGTTGAATCTTCTTTTTGATGTTGCGGGAGAGACGTGACCTTACTCCTTCGGGGGTAAGGGAGTGCGGCGGGGGAAGGCGGCGGGCAATTTCTTCGGAACTGAGTTCCATCTGATAGTTCAGAATGAAAATGGTGCGGTCTGGCTCATCCAACTGATCGGTAATGGCGGAAATAATCTGACGTATCGCCACCTGCTCCGCAACCGGGAGGGCATTTGAGACAAGGTGAACAACTTCTGCGTTTTCGGTGTCATCGAGACTGAGAGGCGCACCCCTCCCGCGTAGACGATTACGACAGACGTTTTCAGCAATACGGTAGAGCCACGCCTTAAACCCGGCGTCTCCCCGAAAGGTATGTCGAAATTGCCACGCACGTAGAAAGGCGTCCTGCGCGGCGTCAGCGGCATCATCCGCATTGATAAAGAAACGCCCACAGAAGCGGGTCAGTGCTTCGCGGTGGAGTTCGAGCAGTTCGCGCCAGCCCTCTTCCTCACCCCGTAGGACGCGCTCAAGCAACTCTTCATTCATCAGAGTACCGCGTGAAAAGGGAGTGCGAATCGGTTGTGGTGGAAAGAGACAGTGTCATATCAGAGAATTTGGGGTCGGCTCACGAAAGGGAAATTATCGGGTTCTTCCGAGCTTTTGGTGAAGGGGCACAAGGCGATCCCACTCACCAGTATCAAGAAGTATGTCTACTTCTACCCTCTTGCCTTGTCTAAAACCCATTGCGGTCGACAGCGTTACGACCCTGTCCGAGACCCTCCTAATTCGGATGACTACGGTCGCAGATACGGTCGCTTGCCCGGTTTGTGGTCAGAGTTCGCAGCGCCTTCATAGTCGCTATGAGCGTACTCTGACCGATTTGCCCCCGAACCGGATTACAGTTCGCATCCCTCTGCGAACACGTAAGTTCTTCTGTGACAATGGAGCCTGTGTGCGGCGCGTGTTCACCGAACCTATTCCCGAACTGGTCGCACGCTATGCTAGAAGGACGTTTGCGTCGCCCCCGCCTGTTCCAGTAACGTGGCAATCTCCTGATGGTTCTGCATACGGGCAAATCCCAGAGGTGTACCATTCCAGCGATTGGCACGATGGATGTCCACTCCATGTTGGAGCAATACCTCCGCAACCTGGGTGTAACCATAGAAGGAGGCGCAGACCAGGGCCGTGTTTTGATCTGGATCTGTTTCGTCGCCATCGGCCCCCGCTTGCAGAAGGAGTGCCACGATTTCAGGACGGTTGCGCATCACCGCCAGCTTAAGCGGTGTCTGTCCGGCTACGCTTAGGAACAGATCGTCTTTCGACTGTGGCAGGGCCGCACGCAACCCAGCGATGTCATCGCTCAAGATGGCATGGTGAAGCGGGCGTTGCATCATCTCGGCTACGCGAGCATAGTCGTCATTGGGGTAAGGTGCCGTATAAGGGTGTTGGTGAGCAACGGAGCAGAAACGAACGCTAAGGAATTCCCTCTGTCCGGCTACGCCACCTTTTGAGTCTGCTCGCTCTCCTCCTCTTTGACATATCTATAGAACGTCGCCTGGGAGATATGGAGCATCTCACAAATTTCCCCAACCGAACGCTTGGGATCCTTCCGCAGTGCCCTTACCGCTTCTTTCTTCCTGGCATTTCCTCCCGCAGGCCTTCCGCCCTTCCTCCCACGAGCACGTGCCGCAACCAACCCCGCGTGGGTTCGCTCTCGGATCAAATCTCGCTCAAACTCTGCCAGCGACCCCAGAATGTGAAACAGGAGTTTTCCTCCCGGCGTTGTGGTATCGATGTTGTCCTGTAAACTCTTAAACCCCACTCCACGATTCTCCAGGACATGAACGCTCTCTATCAGATGTTTGAGGCTTCGCCCCAACCGATCTAATTTCCACACGACCAGTGTATCCCCTTCGCGTAACATCGCCAGTGCTTTCTCTAGTCCCGGTCTGGCGGCCTTTGCTCCGCTGGCCGTATCCTCCCATATCTGCGTGCAATCTGCCGCCTTAAGCGCATCCTTCTGTAGATGCAGGTTCTGGTCGGCGGTCGAGACCCTGGCATACCCAATCAGCATTGTGTTGTCCCTCCTTCTCCACAAAGGATACCTCACCGATTCTCAGAAACTCATCACTTCCGGGATGATGAGAGTTTGATTTATGAGAAGAGTTTTTGAGAGGAAAATAGTGCCTTTCTCGCGTAGTTTTAATGACCTCCTGGTTTTCTCATAAAACGCTCGTTTTCTGAGAGACCTGCGAAGGACAAAAACCTACATGAGTCACCCCTATATAGGGGTCCGCTCACGAAACGGAAAATATCGTACGCTAAGCTCAACTGCCGCGCCAATTGGCTCGGTTCCGCTTTCCGGTCAAAGCGGAAGGTTTCTGCTGGAATAGACAGTGACAAAGAGATTTCTTACCAGTACCAGACGCGGACGAACTGATGTTGTACCGTGCCCATAAAGAGGGATGTTTCGTTGTCTAGTTCCTCATCCTTCGCCGCGCCCCATTTGTTATTCTTAGGGATGAGGACCGTTTCAAAGTTGATGACTTTGATGTTGTTGGTCTGTACCCACTCGAAAGCCGCCGCTACCGCAGCGTCAAAATGTTCGTATTTCGCGGCCCAGTCCAGTAAAACCGGTGCTGTGATCTGCTTGCCGATGAAATCTTTATAGCCTGCCACCTTGGTGCCTCCTGAAAGATGTTGCTGCCCCTCTTCGATAAGCAGAGTGGCATTTCCTGCCAAGTCCCCCTGATCACTTCTGACGCTGTTCGGTTGACCTTCCATAATGGGTGTCGCCTGTCCGAATAGAGTATACTCTATTCCGACGTCGGAGAGAGGCACAAAAAGTGTCGGAATAGGGTCTGGTTTCGCATTTTCCGACACCGACTGCAAAGGGTCTTAGACCCTATACCGACACTCTCACCTTGGAGATGACTTTTGAGCGGACAACGGATCGGTTATGTGCGCGTCAGCAGCTTTGACCAGAACCCACAACGCCAGTTGGAGAACGTTCCTGTGGATCGTGTCTTTACCGACAAGGCTTCCGGAAAAAATATACGGAGGCCCCAGTTGGAGGCGTTGCTGGCTTTTGCCCGCGATGGCGATACGGTCATCGTCCATAGCATGGATCGACTGGCGCGCAACTTGGATGACCTGCGACAGATTGTGCAGAAGCTGACAGGGCGCGGCATACGCATTGAGTTCGTCAAGGAAAGTCTCACCTTCACCGGCGAGGACTCGCCCATGGCGAATCTTATGCTCTCCGTCATGGGAGCCTTCGCCGAGTTCGAGCGCGCTCTGCTGCGGGAGCGACAACGGGAGGGGATCGCACTAGCCCGACAACGCGGAGTCTACCGTGGCCGCAACAAGGCACTGTCGGCGGAGCAAGTCACCGAGATACGAAACCGTGTCAGCGCGGGTGAGGCCAAGACCCACGTGGCTCGCGAGTTCGGGATCTGCCGCGACACCCTTTATCAGTATCTGCAGGACGAGCGAAAGTCGGCGCTGCGTGAACCTTGATTCGCACCGCCTGGCGATCCTGACCGACAAGGAGATCGACGCGCTCTATGGTCGGCCTCGTTTCACCGAGGAGGAGCGTCCACTCTATTTCGACCTGAGCGGACCAGAACGAGCGGAGGTCGCCACCCATACCACGTCCGTCGCTGTGCACCTGATCTTGCAGTTGGGCTACTTCAAAGCCAGGCAACAGTTCTTCGCTTACGATCCGGCCGCCGTGTCCGAGGACATCCGCTACATTCGCGAACGCTTTTTCCCCAGCAGGACGCTCACCCCTCTCAGTCCGCTCTCCAAGCCTACCTACCTGAGCCTGCAGACGATCATTCTCACACTCTGCGGCTATCGAATGTGCGACAGCACGGCCAGAGAAGAACTGGAACGCAAAGCCGAGCGCAGTGCCCGACTGTCCGCACAGCCTCTCTTTCTGCTGCGCGAAGTCTTACAACACCTGACCAGCCAGCACCTTGTTGCTCCGCCCTACACGGTTCTGCAGGATCTGGTCGGCAGAGTCGTCACCCAGGAACGCAATCGGATCACCGGACTTCTGGAGCAGGCGCTGACACCCGACTTCCGAAAGCAACTGGATGCCCTGCTCCAGGCCGATGAGAATGTCTATCGGCTCCGTACTTTGAGGCAGGAGGCTCAGGACTTTTCGTACAAGGCATTGCGTCAAGAAGTGGAGCGCCGTAAGGTCTTTGAGCCACTCTACACGTTTGCCAAAACCTTTCTCGTCTCCACCGGCATCTCTCAGGAGAGCGGCAAGTACTACGCCTCCCTGGTCGCCTTCTATACGGTCTACAAGCTCCAACGCATGGCGCCCGAAACCACACGACTGTACCTGCTCTGTTTCGCCTATCACCGCTTTCGCCAGATTAACGACACGCTCGTCGAGGCGTTTATTCATCTGGTCGATCAATACGAAGGGCAGGCGAAACAGGCGGCAGAGGAAGCCCGACAACGTGTCCTCGCGGAGATGAGCGAACATCTCGAAGCGGCAGGACAGATTCTCGGCCTCTTTGTCGATGACTCGATTCCGGGCGATGCCCCCTTCGCAGCCATCAAGGAGAAAGCTTTTGCCCTGCTCAATCCAGAACGCTTTGTCATGGTGTCGGATTACATGTGCAATGTGGACTTCGACAAGACCCGATGGGAATGGAATTACTATACCTCCCTGTCGCTGACGTTCAAACGCAATCTGCGTCATCTCTTCACCGATTTGGATTTCGGAGGTCGGGTCGAGGACGCCCCCTTGCTGGAGGGCGTCGTGTTCCTCCAGAGTCAATTACGGCAGGACAAATCGCTCCGCCAGGTCAACTCCTCGCTCTTCCCCACGGCCGTGATTCCCAAAAAGCTGCAGCGCTATCTCTTCACTCGAACGGTGACGAAGGAGAAGCGGCTGGAAGTGGACCGCTATGAGTTCCTGATCTATCGGCTGCTGCGTAACGCCCTCGAAGCGGGCGATATCTTTGTCCAGGACAGCATTGAGTTCCGCCGCTTCGAGGATGACCTGATCAGCGATACACGCTGGCAGGACAAGGACACTCTTCTTCAGGAGATTGGTTCGCCTGTCCTACTGACGCCTATTGAGGAAACACTGCGAACTTTCCAGGAGGCCCTCGAAGCCAAGTTTCCAGCCGTCAACAAACGCATCGCGAACGGCGAGAACAAACACATCAAGGTCACCGGCACCACGAAGCACCGCTGGACGCTGCTCTATCCCCCTGAAGAGGAAACGGTCAATAGCCCCTTCTACGACCGACTTCCCGGGATCGGGATCGCCGACCTGTTGTGGTATGTGGCAGAGCAGACGCAATTTCTGGACGCGTTCACCCATGTTCTGGACCGCTATGTCAAAAGTGACCCTGAGAGGCACGAACTTCTGGCGTGTATCGTGGCTCTGGGCACCAACATGGGGCTGTGGAAGATGGCGGAAGTCTCCGGTTTGAGCCATCCCTCTCTCCTGACCACAGCCCGCAACTACCTGCGCCTGGAAACGCTGCATGCCGCAAACGATGCCATCTCGAATGGGATTGCCGGGCTGCCTATCTTCTCTCTTTACGACATCGACAAAGTCGTTCACTCCAGCAGCGATGGTCAGCGCATAGAGACCCAGATCGATACCTTTAATGCTCGCCATTCGCCCAAGTATTTCGGGCTGCACAAAGGGGTGAGCGCCTACACCCTGGTGGCCAACCATGTGCCGATCTATGCCAAGGTCATCGGCACACACGAACATGAAAGCCACTACGTATTCGACCTGCTTTACAACAATACCTCCGACATTAAGCCGGAGCGCCACTCTACGGATACGCATGGAACCAATCAGGTCAACTTCTTCCTGCTGCACGTGTTTGGGTACCGCTTCGCTCCTCGTTACCGAGATCTGCACAAGAAAATCGACACCTTGGTGGGGTTCAAGACACCCGGTCAGTATCGCGAAGGACTGATCCGGCCGGCCCATAAAGTCAACTCCGCGCGGATAATCCGCGAATGGCCTAACCTCCAGCGTATCCTGGCCTCATTGGCGCAGAAGGATGTAACGCAGGCCACGATTGTACGTAAACTGTCGAGTTATGTACGCCAGAATCAGACCAAGAAAGCACTCTGGGAGTTGGAGGACATCTGTCGCACTCTGCACATCTTGGAAACCATCGATGACGTCGAGTTTCGCCAGAACGTGCAGAAAGCCCTCAATCGCGGGGAAGCCTATCACCGTTTACGCCGAGCGGTGGCCTATGTGAACGGCGGGAGGTTCCGCGTGAAGACGGAAGCGCAACAGCAGATATGGAACGAATGCTCGCGTCTTCTGACCAACGCAATCCTCTACTACAACACGGCGCTGCTCTCCAAGGTCTATGAGCAGAAAGTGGCTGCTGGCGACCAGGAGGCACTCAACCTTCTGCGCGGGATTTCGCCCTGTGCCTGGCAGCACGTCAATCTCTTTGGGGCGATAGAGTTCCTGCGCCGCACGTCCAAAGTAGACCTGGATGTGCTCGCGGCTCGCTATACAGACCCAACCTTTTGGGGCAAAGTTTTACATGAAATTAATGATGAACTGTTAGACTAATTTTACTCTGGTGGGGGATGGGCAATAATAGCCAAGTTGTGGTGCTCTAGCGCCGCTAGTCGCATCAGAGCGACACCGAAAAACGCAACCCCTTTTGCACAGACGATTAATGAAGATCCTCTTCTAATTCGGATTGCAAATCAGCCTCTCGCGCTTTGCGCTCGTAGTTATCCGCGATTTGAGACAGTAGAGACGCCGTGTATGGATATTGATCTAAAATCGCGGTTGCGTCTTCCTGATATTTCTGAGCAAGAGCTCGCTCTTGCTTTCCACCTTCAAGGCGCAGTTTAGAAACGACACCTCGATTATTAAAGGTCTGAATCATAAATCCCTGACTCACCTCTTCACTCCTGATTATCTCCAGCAGCTCGCGAATTGCAGGAACTGGCCAGAAACCGTCACTTCCTCGCGGCGAATGTGCAAGGAGATGACCGATCCGACTATCCACTGAAGAAAGAAGCCCTTTTTCGGTTGCAAGTTTTCGCACTTCTTCTGCCCAGGAGTTGAGATCAGGAAAATCAATCGTTCCGTCCTCCTGAAGACCGGGAAGCCACTGCCAGGCTTCAAGGAGCTCATAGGCACGATGGGCTCGAAGTTTATCTTCCGGTGTGGGGGGAGACGTTTTTTCTTCCTGACTTGATGCGTAAAGAAAAGAGATGACTTCAAGAAAAAAAGCGGGTTCTTTCGACATCCTTTGATGCAGGGTTTTTGTCGGACGATGATATTTGAGAAACGGCAGGAAACTCCATTCCAGTCGCGCCAGAGCACTGCTATCGATTTCCCCAGCCGCTTCCAGATCGTTTATCAAATCCGCAACGTTATGCGAGAACCTTGAAACATGAAGAGCGTTTGGCGGTGGCGTCTGCAAAACCATCTGCAACGTTTGTTCTACCAGCGCAGATCGAATCTGCCCATGATTGTGTCGGTATTGTCCGAGCAAAAACACAACTTCATAGGGTCTTCCGGCAAGTAGCAGATTTTTTATTGCTTCTTCAAGAGCCGCTTCGGTTAAATCGAAACCGCCCCCTCCAGCTTTTGCCCAGTAGAGTTTTTTAACGTCTTCTGTCTCTAAATTCACTCGCTGCCAGGTCTGCTCACTGAAATTCAGACAAAGATAGAAGTCAGCGCGATGGGTTGCAGACCAGGAGAGAGAAGACGGGCGGGCTCGAATGTCCTCTATCCAGGCATCGCCCCGTTTCTCTACCAATCCTCTGATCAGTGAATGACTGAATTGACTGGTTGCGGTGGAAGGCTCTAGAGAAAGTCCCTCACAAACCGACTCGATTTCTGCTTCGGTCAGCAACTCGTTTTTCCCGACGATGTATCCGCACTGTCCCGGTAGTTCGATGATCAGAACAAATTTTAGTAGTTCGTCGAGTTGTCCTCGTGCATAAAGGGCTTGTACCGCTTCTAATCCTTTTTGAGCAATCGCCCTCTCTTTTGCCTGCCAGTCTCCCCCAAAAGACTGAAGGAGATAGGGCGTGGACGCAAAGAAATTCGCGTATTCAATCGAGCGATCTTCGGGTGTGAGACGATGATAGGCTTGCTCTAAATGATTGATTCTCTCAGCAGGAAGGGCCCAGTCAGAGGTCTCGAAATCTCGGTGGTGACTAATGAATTTACCACAAGATTGCCAGAGAAGCACTTGATCCGAAGAGGTAAAAAAAGCGGGCTTTACCTCAAGAAGGTTCTGCACGAATTGTTGCGCTTCCTCTTCGGGAAGATCGGGCAAGCGTTCAAGGAGATTACACCAGCGAGAGCCCTCCTGCCCTGCATCTTGCAGGAGACGCTCCGAGATCGCAGAATTTGCTCGCCAGAGTTCGCTATAGGTTAACGGGTTTTTTCGTTCCTGTGCCCACTCGCGCCATTTTGGTCGAGAAGAATTCATGATGCTTCCCTGTGCTTCAGGAAGAATTTCGAGCATCAGCTTCCAGGCAATGGAAGGCTCTTGCTGACGAAGAACATCCAGGACTTTCAGACGCTGTTCGAGAGTAGCGGAAGTCTGCGGCGACCAGAGAAGAAAAATGTCTCGCAAACTTCCTTCGGGACGGTTGCCCGATTTATTTTTTTCGTCAAGATCGAGGAGGATCAATTTTGCCAGGATTCGGGAAACTGCTCTCAAATAACTGGGATTCCACGCCAGTCCTTCTAAGGCCCAGAGAAGAGGGACATGCAGACGTTTTTCCAACAAAGGGTCCGCTTCCATGCTTTTTGTCAGCATGGGTCGCAGTTCCGAGGTCGCTAGATCAAGGTTTTGTTCAATGGCTTCGAGAAAGACCTCCGGTGCGGCCTCGGCGATTAGAGGAAGAAACGAGGCAAGACTCAGCCATAAAAGTGGCTCTGTTTTTGTCTTTTGCAACAGTTTGCGGACGATCTTTGTTGCCCATTCCTGCCCGGTTGATCCGTCAATAAACGTATCGTTGAGGGATGCCATGAGTGCCAGCGTATCCACCATCCCCTGCCTCAGCAGTTCTGAGGCAGGTTTCGGAGCATCCGATAAATCCAGCAGGAGCCGTTCCGCAAATTCCATACTTTCACGCGGATCGACCGTTCCCAGGGTATGAAGCAGTTGTTCTTCATATCGTTTCAGGTCTTCTGGAATCAGAGAGCTTAGAAGCAATTCCCAGCTGTCCTGCCGAGACGTGATCAGCCAGACCGAGCCAATGCGACGGAGAGGGGCATCGGCTTCTTCCTTCCAGCGCGTAAAGTGAGTGACAAGACTCTGATAGGAACTGCCAGAGAGTTGCTCCAGAATTTTTTGATCTTCTTCGTTGGTATCAGTCCACTCCCCAATGAGCATGGCGGGAATGATCTGTCTTGCATACTCCGGTTTTGCCCAGGCAGGTCGTTCGAAGGTGGCACCCCTGGCGAGTTTGCGTCGCAACACCAGCAGGCTTCTTCGTGCAATCAGTGCATCTGCACGCGATTGAATTTCGGAAACCCCCATTCCTTCGAGTGCCTTCTGTGCAGTGTCTCGATTCAATCGAGGAATCTCCAGCACCCCCGATCTGAGCGAAGTGACCCGATCCTGTGGCACAAACACATGATGCCCTTGCTCAACGGCGAACCCGCTCCCCTCTACGGCATCAAAATAGGGAACCAGGAGGAGAGGTTCATTTTTGCGGGTCAAACTTCTCCAGGCAACCGGATCATAAACAATCGCACCCCGCGCAAGATAGAGGTTTCGCTCCTCTTCGGGTAGTTGGTAGAGCATTGCCAGAAAAACTGCCAGCGCCTCTTCTCTGGATTCGCCCTGTAATGCCTGTGCACTGGCGTCCCCCCTCACCCAACTCTCGAGTTGCTCTGCAGCCTCTGAGCGTCCGGCAAGAACGAGTTCAGGAGTGATGGCGGGGCTTGTCTGATGTATCCACTCTTTCCAGAAGGTCTCGAAGTCGGTCATGTTGTTAGGAGTTTTCCCGACCAACTGCGAAAACCAGATATGAACCGCGGGTGCTAGAGAGAGCCATTGCTCAAGGTCATTCGCATCGTAGGTACGAACTTCTTTCCAGACTCCTTCCGCATTCTTTTCCTCAGCCCATTCTTCTTTCTTACTCCAGATACGTGGCGTTACGAAAACGAAAGTGGTTTCCTCTGGAATAAGCCCCAGCGGGTTCTCGACGCGTTTCTTGTAATCTTTGTCTGCCTTTCCGCTGACATCCGAAGTGACCCCAAACTCCCACCCGGAAAGTCCTTGCGGAACATAGGTGTTATGATCTACGGTCTGAAGAATCCCATCCCATCCACCGGATTGAACACTTTCATCTGCGGGAAAATCGATCCGTTCAGGAGAGTGAATTGTGGCGAGGATGAGAGAACGAACGAGACGTGGCATCTCACTTTGAGCCACTCTCTGATTGGCCCATAATTTGAGATCGGTTGCCGTAACGTAAAGTGGTGAGGTCATAAAATTCTTTCAATTTCTAAAATAATCTGAGCTGCTTTTTTCTTTGCTTGTCTTTTGAAATCGCGTTATCGCGACAACGCGACTATTTTATCCTGGTGATTGAAGTGGGTAATCCTTGTCGTAGAGCCCTAAACGTCTATTCTTCATCCAAAGCTGAGTCGGTCTCTGGTGGCAGGATCACTACTGCCATTCGAGCGAGCGATTGCTTGATCCGGTCAAACACTTTGTCGGTATCGAAGGGAGGGCGTCCAAAGATTTCAGCATGGGAAACGTTTTCTGGGAGAGGCACAGGCTCCACATCTACGCCATAAACGTTCCCGGTCCCTCCATGGGTTGCCGTGAGCAACCGAACCTCTTTCGCAACCAGGGAAAGCACTCCGCTTCCCGCACTGAAACGGTCTCGCGTTTCGGCAGGTCCTTCCGGGCAGAGAATAGCGCGGTCAACCGAAGGGCGGCGTCTGGCATCATTGAACGCCATGCTACTGATGCGGCGGTTGCCCTCGCCATCCGTTGGAAACATTCGAGGGTCGTTTTTAACGGCTCGGTATAAAACTTCGCTTTCGTCAACTCGGCTCAGGAGGTCTGGGCGTTCGTCATTCATGCGTCCCCTGCCCGTTTCCCCCATAAAGCCAGTGAGAAAGCGAAACGAAATCGGAAAGGCGACTGACCTCCCCGTCTTCCATTTCGGTTTCGATATCCTTTCCCCACGCTTTCAGGTACTCCACCGTTTCCTCAGAGCGCACGAACAGGGTCAGGTTTCTTTCTCCCTTCCACCATTCCAGCGTCACCTGCCCTCGTTCGTTGGAACCGAGGTGCGGCTCAACCCAGACAAGCCCCCGTGCCAGAGCACTCGCCTGAAGCAATGCCATCACCTCACGCGCATAGGCCACTACGGAGGGCAAAGGAGCCGGCGAACCATTTCCATCCCAGTTGTCTTTAAGCTGAGAGAGAGGAGCAAACCGTTCGGAAAGGCGATTGACCGTGACCATCCCCTCTTTTTCAGGAACAACGATCACAGGCGTCAGAATCGCGGTCCCGTCTTCTTCTTCATACAGAGCAAACCGTTTCCCCGCATAGCGGCTCCCCAAAAGAATACGTCCTTTTTGGTCGGCGATTTTTAGAGATTCAAGGGGATCAGAGATAAGTTTCATAGGTGCCCTCCATGTGGGAATATCCCACTTTAGTGAGTATACCATGAATTACGACCTGCCGGAAGGAAAAACTTATCGGGTTTACAGTTACGATTTGTCCGATAATATACATTTGGAAAAAATAGTATCTCTCCTCTCCCTCGGAAGTGGCGGGCAATCTCCACTTTTTTTCCATCTTCTTTATTGAGCAGGAATCTTGCGGTTCTCTCTCTAATCACCTATAAAGAAATACGATTTTCTGGAAAGTCGTAAAACCAGAAATGCAGAAAACTCACAAGGTAGGTCTCTATGATTATTTCCGTCTTGAACCAGAAAGGGGGCGTCGGGAAAACCACTCTCGCGGTTCACATCGCTATGGGATTGGCTCGACAAGGAGAACGAATTCTTCTTGTCGATGCCGATCCACAGGGGAGTGCCCTTGACTGGGCGGCTATGCGTTCCATTGATGCCCACTTCCCCGTAGTAGGGCTGCCGAAACCCTCGCTTCATCGCGAACTTCCCAAGCTCGCCTCCGACTATTCAACGATTGTGATTGACGGTCCCCCTCGTGTGAACGATGTCGCTCGCTCGGCGATTTTAGCCAGCGATCTTGTTCTGATTCCCGTGCAACCCTCTCCATATGACGTGTGGGCAGCAAAGGAAATTATTGATCTTCTCCATGAAGCCTCAACCTTTAAAGAGGATGTCAAAAGTGCTTTTGTCATCAATCGTAAAATTGTCAATACAGCCATTGGGCGTGACGTACAAGAAGCTCTTGCCGATTACCATCTCCCTGTGTTTCAAGCCCAGATTTGTCAGCGCGTTTCATTTGCGGAGAGCGCGGCGGACGGGCAAACGGTGATGGAAATTGCCCCTGAAAGCATTGCCAGCCAGGAAATCATTGCCCTTGTCAAAGAAATAAAGGAATTTGCCCGATGAACAAACGTGTCTCGATTTCTTCCAAGCCGAAAGGGAGTACTGCACCTCTCGTTGACGACTGGGTCAGTCGCCGCGAAATCTCTGAACCAAGCGAGGAACTGAAACGATTGACCATTGACGTTCCCAAATCGCTTCACACGGCGATCAAAACTTCGTGCGCCACTCGCGGTACCAAAATGGCGGATGAAATTCGTGAGATCCTCAGTCACCATTATCGAACGCAAAAGGAGGACCCCCATGAAACCCTGTAGAAATGTGTGTTTCCTTAAATACAGAAATACGCCTTTCTGTATTTAAGGAAATCAGTCAAAAAACTTGCTGCCTTAATTCGGGAGACGATGCCTTATTATGGGAGACGAACTACCTTAATTCGGGAGACTGGCCGCCTTATTTCGAGAGACCCCATCCCTTAATTCGGGAGACAATGTGCCTTAATTCGGGAGACCCGAGGTCTGTCCAAAACCACGTTATCCTCTCGGAATTTCATGGTTTTTTGCCTTTCGTCAAGACACTAGACTCTCTTACTTCTTTTAGACTAAAATAAGACTCTCTTACACACTCCAGAAATTTCAGAGGGTGTGTTTTGATCTTTACTCAGGAGACTCTCATGATGAACCCCACCCGGAGTGATCTCGCCCCCTCCCCTGATCTTATTCCGTTTGAGATTATTCGTAGTGAGACGGCACTTTCACGCTATCCGATTCATAATCTTTCTACCAAGGATGGAATCCGGGTGGAGATCAAACGCAAAGATGAACAGGGGGTTACACAGCTCAGTTGGGAAGTCTCTTACAACAGTCGCTATGGTCCCCCCGGACGGCTGGCATACAAGATCGATACGATCATCGTCAATCGGGAAATCGATGAGCGGGAGAAGCCCGTTCCCAAGCTCCTCAAGTTGGGAAGCCTGCGAGAGATTGCGGCACGGGTCAATGCAGGTGTAAAAAATACGGCGACCGTAAAACGTGCCCTGCTTCAAAATGCCAGTGCCTTTATCACTGCGAAACTTTCTTATCGTACCGTTGACCGGGCGGAACGTACCCTTGAGGCGGCTTTTACTCGATACAGCGTTGTTTTCACGGGCGAATCGTTGCCTGATGGACGCCGTGCCGATGCGGTCTACCTTGTTCTCAATGACATTTACCAGGAAGTCATCAACAACGCTCAGACACGTCCCCTGGACTACGACTACCTCCAGGGGCTCTCCCCGTCTGAACAACGCTTTTATGAGATTGTCAGCTATCAGGTTTACCCGGCCCTCAAGTATGAACGCCGCGCTAAACTGCTCTACTCGGAATACTGTGCCCTTTCCACTCAGGTACGTTACTTCGATTTTGACCATGTCAAAAAACAAATGTACAAAATCCACCGTCCTCACCTCCGCCTAGGCTATTTGACAGACGTGGAATACGAAAGCGCGGTAGATGGGGAAGGAAATCCGGATTGGATCATGCTCTACACTCCGGGACCCAGAGCCCGAAACGAACAACTGGCGTTCCGATTTCCAAGCGAAAATTCCCGCCTTCTCCGTGAACAGGCTCACTCTACACCCAAGGTGGCTTTGCAAGAACCTGAGAACAGGGAAGCTCTTCAGACTCTGACATTAGACCTCTCTTTTGAACCTGGGGAAGTGAAGGAGGTAGTGCCGCAACCTTTGGAAACAGTGCGGTCTACTCCCCCCACTGAGTTAATCGAATACTTCTATGAGGTTTTTCATCAGCAGGGTGCCTCAGCACGGCCCAGTGTTCGAGAAATAGGGCAAGCCGGAGAATTGCTAAGACGTCTTGGAAAAGAGCGATGCTATCTCCTGGTTGATTTCGCCTTTGAAGAAGCTCAAAAGACGAAATTCAAAATCCAAACCTTTGGGGGGGTGTTGCAGTACGAGCCGGGAGCCACAGCGTGTTTTGAGGCTCAACTCAAAAAGAAAGCACACAGTGAACTTCAGAAGGCACGTCAAAGCCACGAGAAAGCCTTTCAGAAGGCTTATCGCTCTTTTCTAGGGCAATTCCTCACGACCTCCTTTCCATCAGCTTTTCCGGAACCCTACCGCGCTTTTGTTAACGAAGAAGAAAGAATGCGGAAATTCTGGAAAGTACGGGCGGAAAAACAGGATGCGACTCCGGCCTCGATTTCTCTTTTCCAAAAATTCGACTCCTTGGAAGTGAGAGTGGATCGGTTACTTGCCTTTGTAGAAAACCATCGGTTTCAAGGGGTCCCTACCTTCTGGGATTGGGATGCCCTCCATAATCCGAACCCCTTTTCCACTTAAAACAGAAGAAGTCACCTCTTTTCCCCTAATGCCTTGGTTCCTCCGCTCCTCCACCAATTACAGAAATCTGTAATTCTGTGTTTCTGCAAATGCGGAAATCATGAAATCTCCCCTGCCTTATTTCAGGAGACGATTTCAGTTTTCTTCCCCTCAGGTCTGGTTTCTGCTCTCTCTCCCTTCCCTGCAATACTGGGTGGTTCACGTCCGTTTCCCCTCCATTCACCAGGACGATCAAAGGTTTTACTCTCAAAGGCAAGATTAAACAGGAAAACCAGAAAAGCGTATTTGCGTTTTTACAGAAATACGCTTTTCTGTGTTTACTTCTATCCCCGTTACATGAAGGGTCAAGAACTATGAAAAATAAAGAATTTTCTGCTGGTATTCTATAGACTTCTGCTGTCCCAAAACGTTACGGGGTTGCAACAACCCTCTGCGAATGCTAATTTCAAAAAAGTAAACTAAATCAGGGACTGGCTTCTTCGGGAGAAAAGGGTTGTTGCTCATATCGGACGTTCGATACCGGCAAAGAAAATGGAAAAGCAGTTATGATCACCATTGCCGTCGTCAATCAGAAAGGGGGAGTTGCGAAAACGACGACTGCTGTCAATCTGGCGGTTGGGTTGGGAATGAACGGTAAACGGGTATTACTGATCGATTTAGACCCTCAGGCACATTCGACGCTCGCCCTGCGAGTCGATAAAGATGCCGTTCTTGCCGAGAAAACAGTCGCGTCCCTCTTCTATGATCATCCTTTAGAAGACATCATCGTCGAGACCATCGAACCCAACCTGAAATTGGTGCCGGCAAGCATTCATCTGGCAACCGCCGTTGAAAATCTATATAGCGTTATCTTCAAAGAGGTTAAAATCAGCAAAGCCCTGACGAAACTTACCCTGCCCTTTGATTACGTGATTCTGGACAGCGGTCCTAATCTGGGGGTGCTTTCCGTAAACGCGATTGTGGCAGCAGACCGCATCCTGATCCCTACCCAATTGTCCATGTACTCACTCGATGGGCTCAATGCGCTGCTCAATACCATTGATGTCGTAAAGCAGGGAGCCGAGCGCGTTGAGTACCGCATTGTGCTCACAAGAGTAAAAGGACATGGTAAGAAACGTAAAGCCTCAGCACTTCAGATTCTCTCTCCGCTCGCGGATCATCTTCTTTCCACACAAATCCGAGAAACGGAGGGGATCGAACAAAGCCAGATGTCGGAGGATGAGGATCAGGTGATGGCGGTCGTTCTCAATCGTCAGTCAAC
The DNA here is from genome assembly GCA_965246825.1 of Chthonomonadaceae bacterium. GTDB lineage: Bacteria > Armatimonadota > Chthonomonadetes > Chthonomonadales > Chthonomonadaceae > JACMPS01. The sequence goes on along the minus strand of CBDFFT010000004.1, from coordinate 50,154 downwards.
AAACCTGGGCTCTCAAGACTATCACAATCTAGTGAAGGAGATCATGACCCTATGGCCCGCCTAGAAGACAAGTTTAAGGCACGGGCTTCCGGTTACCCTGTTCCCATCGGGCTTTCGCCCTTGACATCTTCGGGTCTACAAACCGAAATCCCGGAGATACTCCTCACACAAATTCAGCCGGATCCGAACCAGCCTCGAAGAGATCTAGGGGACTTAACCGAGCTAAAAGCTTCAATCTCTTCGGTAGGAGTCATCCAACCGATTTTAGTACGAATTGTAGGCTACGAAGCCTATGAAGTGATTGCTGGAGAACGCCGCTTTACGGCGGCACGCGAGCTTGGACTGGAACGTATTCCAGCACTCGTTCGCACACTGGAAGAGCATCAGCGACTCGAAGTGCAACTGATTGAAAACTTGCACCGAAAAGACTTGAATCCTTTGGAAGAAGCGGAAAGTTACCGGCGACTCATGGATGAATTCCAGATGTGGCAGGAAGACTTGGGCAAGCGACTTGGGCGGTCTCAGAGTAGCATCAGTGAGTCCCTGAGGTTGCTTTCATTGTCAGAGGAAGTCAAACGATCATATCGAACGTCCGATACGGCGAGTATTTCGAAATCGGTTCTTCTCGAGATTGCCCGTCAACCGACCGATGAAAAACAACGCGAACTTTGGAGTTTGGCTAAACGCGGTGAACTTACAGTCAGAAAAGCGAAGTCGCTTAAACCTTCTGCTAGACAGGAGATGAATGAAATTGCCTCTCAGAGCGGGACGGGTTTCCGTTATCCAATTCAGACGGAACTCGCTATGGTCACCGTGAGGTTTGAGCAGCCTTGTGCTTCACAAGAAGAAATTATCGAAGCCCTTGAGCAAGCCCTTGAAGTGGAAAAGGCACGGCTTGACCCTGATTTTTTGTATCCACTGAAGCGTTCGTCTTAAGCATTGTGCGGGTTATCCCTGGAGGGGCACATCTCCTGTAATGACCACTGCACCTTGAATGAAGCAGCTACCGTTTCGTTGAGAGAACAAACTCTTGAGAAAAGGGGTGTTTCGATTTATCTTTTGAGAGGCGAAAATCGAAACGAAAAAGCCTGACCTTCCTTAAAACCTCCTTCCTTAACCTCCTCGTCTCCATCGAAATCCTCGAAAAAAGACAAAAACCTCCTTCCTGCTTTGGGGAGACGACTGCCAACCCTGCCAACCTCAAGAGAAAACCTCCGGCGTGGGCTAAAACAACGGAAGTTTTCTCTTGACGGGGCTAAAGAGCGAAACGCCCTTTGGGGGGATCAGGATGCGGACGGGAGCAGCACAGTAGTGGAGGAGCGATCCCTTTCGGTGATGACCCAGACTTTCGTGTTATCCCGCAGACGATAGGAGGAGAGCAGGGACAAATCGTTCCTGAGAGCGAAGTCGTTTCGCTTTGGGTCCTCTTCGTCCAGTTCTCTCCAATCTCCAAAGAGGTGCCGAGCGAGGAGCTGCTCAGCCTTCTGTTCCGCTTTCGCCAGAGCGGAGACCGCGCCTTCGGTAAGCGAAATCGTTCCGAGCGGAAAGAATCCCATTGCCGACACTCCTTCCTTCTGCTTTCTTCAACCCCTGTGTTTTCGTGCGTTGGGGCAGAAGGGGGTGGGGGACACCAAGGCGTCGGGAGACCTCGACTGCGCCTTTGCGATACACGCACAGGCAGACCAGTTGGGAGTTCTCCGTTCGGCTTTCTTCCGGTCTGTTCTCTTCTTCCGGCTCGTCTTCTCCTTTTACCCCATTGCCCTCATAGACCGCCCAGAAGCGTCCGTAGCGCGAAATCCTCACTCCCATGGGCTTTGACCCTCCTCCGCGAGATAACCCTCGTCTTCGTCCGTTTCCGGGGTTTGCAGAGCCAGCGCAATCGCACCCAGGAGCAACGCACGATTTCGCTCTGAGGTCTTTTCCGGGCAGCGCAGTTGTTGTGCCGATTGCCGGAGCAGTCCTCGAAACAGCAGGTTTTCCCTTCCTGCGTCCGTCACCACCACTCGTACCTCGTCTTCTTGAGAAGTGGATGTTCGTCTCATGTCCGTTTTCCTTTCGTCTTTGTTCCTATCCGTTTGCTTCGGGAGGGAACAGGTGCTGGAAAGAGAAAGAGCCAGGCAACAAAAAAAGACCGCTCCCGCAAGATGGGGAACCGTCCGCTCTGTTGTGGCTCTTTGCCCGTTCTCTGGTTATTTTCTGAAATGCTTACTCAACCCCAGTATCGGGTTGAGTCACGCCAGAATTTTGGCTTGGCAAAGATTGTAGTGCAAAATTTTGAGCAATATGGAATTCCACAGTCCCTTCCAGGAACGCGACTTCACCCGATCAATAAATTTGTCCCACAGAAGGCTGAACGCGGTTTCGATCCGCCCGCGCTTCTGGCGAAGGAACAACCGATGCGGTTCCTCAACCTCGGCAGGGGTAAGCAATCCCATTCCGATTTCCTTGAGAGCAGACCGTAAGGGCTTGCTTCGATAGCCCCGGTCTCCGAGTGCCAGTCCCCCATTGACTTCGGCGCAAAGAGGGGACACCACCTCGCTGTCTTTGTCACTCACATTCGCCGAGGTGAGCAGCACGTTGAGGATGCCGCCGTTTTTGTGCATCAGGACATGGAGTTTAAACCCGAAATACCACCCGACACTGTTCTTGCCGAAGTAGGCTCCGTCCTCGCGCAAAAGACGTACTCGCCCGTGTCGCACAGGTTTGCAGAGCGGGATCGGCTTGCTATCAAGGAGGTAAACTCGAGCAGGCATCGAGTGATGCGCCAGAGCAAGACCTACCAGCCGCCCGACGAGTTCGCGTAAGGCATGCAAACGCGCCATAAAGCGAGGATAACTGCAGAGTTTAGGAAACGCTCTCCCAAAGTTGTGCGCGACAAACAGATAGGTCTGTTTGAGAGTGGCGCATCCCAAACATCCCTGCATCAGAGCAATCGTGACGATTTCGGCGTCGGTGAACTCGGGCTCTGCGTTATTGGAGCGTCGCCACTTCGACCAGGATGGGTGAGCAGCAAAGGCATCGCTGATAAAGACATAAGTGACGAGGAGAGCCTCGTCAAGATTGTGTATACTACTCATGGGGGTTGCTCCTGAAAAACCTGAAGTGTGGTAACTCCAGTGTACTTCATGAGCAACTTCCCCGTCTCAACCCGATACTGGGGTTTACTCAAACAGCTCTCGCTGAAACGGCGACCCACTTTCGCGTTCCGTCGTTTCGGGAACGGTGACTCGGGAGCCTCCGCTTTGGAGCAGGGTTCCCGCCATTGCTTCGAGGGCATAGCGCTCATCAGGTTCCAATCCCTGCGCCGTAAACGTCAGCGCATTGACCAGACCGTACAGCGTCTCCTGTTGACCCTTCGGTTCGGCTAGCAAAGAAGCCTTCACCGTTTCCCGCAGGGTTTGCGAGAACGGCAACGTCTCCAGCGTCTTCTCGACCTCGCCCAGTCGTTCCCGCGTTGCCCAGCTCATCCGCTCCATAAAGCCCGCACTCTGGATGAGCGCGTCCTCAAGGGCACGTCCTAACGAGGCTTGCAGGTGAGCGGGGGTCAATCCGACATGACGCTGATGCAGCAAACTCTTGCCCTTCACCAGTCGAATGAGACCGTTCTGACACACGAGCCTGTAGACCAGCGCGTCTACCGTCACCGAGCGTTTCCCGACTTCGGAGTTGGCGACATGGATGCCCGCCATCACCCGATCTCCTGGCAGGATGTCGCGAGACAGCCTGGGGTCCGTGAGCCTCAGGTGAAAGGACTCATCTGTCAGGGAGAGCCATCTCACCTCGAAGCGATTTTCAACGAGTGGTTTGAGGGTACAGAGCGCGTCGGCGTTGTTGAGTTTGGCGTAGCGATCCGAGAGAACGCCGCGCAACACGTTGCCCTTTGCCCTCAGCAACCACCGTTCTCCTGTCGGAGGGGAAAGGCGACCCGCAACCCGCTCGCTTTTCACCCTCTCCGTTTCCTGGTGGAGAAAGTGGTTTGCCTGTGCGTCCCTGAGCCAAGTAGGACATCGCTTGTAGTAAGCAGTGGGGATGCCGAGGCGACTGCACAGCTGCGAGGTCGCCCAGGGAGTAGGGGACAAGCCCTTCGGATAAAGGGTGCGATCCAGTCGGGAACTGCACAGGTTTCCCTCCGCAAATCGCAGCTCGTCCTTGTCCAGAAGGAGGTCCCACTTCAACTCGTCTTCGGCAGTAACCCGCCTAAAGACTTCGGTGAGGTTCATCATTTCGATCTCCTTTCTTCCTTGAGCAACGGGCGTGAAGAGTAAGGGGCAAAGCCGAGTTCTCTTCGCCTGCGCTCAGCAATCACTCCGATCCAGTGTGCTCTCAGTCCGTAGTAGGACTTCCAGTCTTCACACCGTTTGTGCTCCTCTCCTGATTTCGTCACCAGTGTGCCCAGCCCCCGCAGGTGCTTGCACTCCACAAGGGTTCCATCATCTGTGAGTGGCTCGTCCTTCAACTGCTTCATAAAGAACGGGCAGGTGCAGGTGCGCTCTACCGCATGAACGAGGTAACTCTGCTCTCCGTCCCTTAAGGGGAAGGTCACGGCAAACACACCGGGGGCATTGGTGGCCCAGGCGAGGTAGCCGTTCTGGTGCAGGGCTTCGGCGCGGCTCTCCAGTCGGGCGAGAAAGTTCTCGCGGTCAAAGAGGTAAGCGCGAAGGGTTCCTGACAATCTCGGCTCCGCTTCCGATGAGGAAAGAGGAGCCGAAGAGGGAGGAAGCGGGGAAGGAGTGACCTTCGCGTTCGTTGTCGTCGCGAGGTTCATGACGATTTCCTTTCTGTGGGTTCATCCGTCTCTGTTTGTTCTGAGGAGCGTTGTCCCCAGTGGATTGCCCGCTCTCTCGGCAAGCGAAACAGCAAGCATTCGTTGCCCTCGTCTTCGGTGAGGAAGTAGGCGAGCAACTCGTCTACTCCCGTCAGCGAAGCCAGGTAAAGCCGGTGCCACCCATCAATGAGCACGTCCTTGCCCCGTAACGAGACAAAGACAAGCGGCTTCGACAGGTCGGTGTTGAGGGCGTACACCTCATCAAGGTCGGGGTAACTTTGCAAAATGCGCTCCGGGGTCATTCCCGCTTCGGAAAGCAGAAATGTCTGGAGACGATGGTTCTGTTTTCCCAGCCTCAGCGCGAGGGTAACGCTCCAGTGAAACTGCGTGTCGGTTTCGTCATCATCGAGTGAGTAGACCTGACCCAGCAGGACTTCCGCTTCGATTACGAGCGGCTTTCCATCAAGCAAACGCGATTCCGTCGGGGTCATGTTGGAGACACTCCTTCCGTTTCTTCGCTTTCCTCCGGCGTCATGAAGTCGCCCTCAAACGCCAGAGACATCGCCTCTCGTGCGGCTTCGTCTGGTTCCCAGCCGCTCCCGTGCCAGTCGGCATAGGGGCAGTCGGGCAAATCGTCGGGATGAAAACCGAAGTTCAGTTCCATCGCCTCGTTCACCCGACTTTTCCAGAGCCGATAAGCACACCGCTCTTCCAATTCCTGAGCACTCATACACGTCTCCTGTTTCTGCTTCTTTCTCCGAAGCGTTGGTCTGTTTCAGGCACACAAACAAAAAGAGACCGCCGCTCTTTTCAGAACAGCCGTCCCTGATCTTCCTCAAACCGCCACGTCTCCATCTCCTCATCTTCGTTCTCTGGTACAGAAGCGGAAGGCGAGGGAGGCGGCTTCGGCGGGGGTTTTCGAGAAATCGGTGTTTCCGTCTTCGTGGGAGAAGGGGGAGGGTCAGGAGGCTCCGAGCGACCGATGGGGTCTCTCAAAGCGTCTCCACACACAATCCCCTGCGGCACATCCCCCTCCGTCCAGTGAAGAGGACAGGCGAGCCAGGGAGCGAACAGAAATCCGTTCACCCTCGTGGCTTTGCACAGCGTCTCATCGATGTCCATGCCGTAAAGCCGCAACGAGCGGTTCGAGGCATGGAGCAACATTCTTCCCGTTCCCACACACGGGTCACACACCGACTTCAGACGGGCATCCTCTTTGGGAGAGAACGTCATCCTCGTCATCGCTTCCACGACCGGGTGAGGCGTCGGAAAGAAGCCCTGCTTTTTCCCGTAAGCGTTCTCGGCAAGCAAGTCCCCGAAATAGTCGTAGGGAAAGAGTTGCAGAGCGGGAACGTTCAAGAGCTGATACAGCCGCATACTCGCCCCGTCACAGCCCACCGGAGGGGTTGGAAGTTCGGTTTGACTTGCATCTCCGAACCCGTAGAGAAGCCACTCCAGCAGATAGCGGAAGTGGCTCCAACCCGTCCAATCTCCCCACCGTGAACTGGAGGAGAAAGGAACTGCGTCGAGGGAAGCCGAGAGCATCTTCAGCACCGACTTTTCCGGCGAAGGAAGAAACTCTACTTGCGGAATGGGTCGGTCGGGAAGGGTGCCCGTTCTCTGACTTTCGAGCCAGTAGTCCCAGCGTCCATAAAGGCGCGAGTCGGTCTCCCACAGGATTGGCAAAAGCCAGCCGTGAGTGAGGTCTCGCTCCAGGTCGGGCACAAGAGGAGGGGGAGAGAATCTGCGCATTTTCGTTCGCAGCTCTTCCCGTCTTTCCTCGTTCAGCACAAAGCCTCTTTCGGGATCGTCGTTCAGAATGAAATTCTCCTTTCGAATTCTTCTACCCATCTGGGGGCCATCGTTCTTTTGCCTCAAGCAAGAGAAGAGACCGTTGTTTCAGCACACGATCCCTTTCTAGCAAACTTCGATACAGAAGAAAACTCGAAACGGTGAAAAGAAGCAAAGTGATATCGCGGCTTTATGGGGGGCTGTGGAAAGGGGATTTGGGTACAGAGGGGGCAAGGATGAAAACAGGGTGCCTCAACCTAGACACGAGGGGAGAGACAGTTCGGCAGGATACGGATCGTGATATCACCTTGGGGAAAGAGGCGAAAATCACTTTCATTCGATATAGAATTATTATAGAAGTGAGGACTGGAGGAAAAATCTGTATGTCACCTAATCCCCCCGGTCTTTCGCCCCTCTCACCCCTCACACGCGCTCACTCCCGCTTTCCCGTGCGTCTTCTGGTTCGGATGACCAGGGCGGAACGGGCGATCATTGGCAAACGTGCCTGTGCCCTGAACCGTTCTCTGTCCCGTTATCTGGTGGGGCTGGCAAATGAAGAGGCGACTTTCGTCATGCAACGAGAAACCGCTCGCACACGATTGCTGGTGACGCTCTTTGGAAACGCCGTCCAGAAGGTGAGGGAGCTGCCAACCCTCGAGGGGACTTTAGAAGAGCCGCTTCGGGAAGCGTTAGGGGAAGTGTTGAACGTGCTGGAAGCCCTCGCCCTGGAGATGGGGAGGGAGGCAAGATGAGCGATGCTTTGACCTCAGCAAGAGGTGGGGGAGGGACTTTCTGTCGTTTCACGATAGGTTCCGGGGAGCGGGGAGCCTCCGCTCGTCATCTGCGCTACATCGCCAGCCCTCAGGCGGTCAGAGAAGGAAGAGAGGGCGTGTGGCTGGGAGGGTTTCCCGAAGTCCTCGAAAGGGTCTCGTACCCGGTGCTAGTAGAAAGTCTGCTCAAGTACGCCCACTGGTGTGAGCAAGAAGAGTTTATTATCGGACGCAATGCGAATCAAAGAATAGATCAGAGGATGCGGACACACTACACCGCCATTCTGAGTTTTGAGGCACCGGTTTCTACCACACAGGCAAAAGAGATGCTTTCGGAGTGGATGGGAGAAGCGTTCCCCAGGGCGCAAGCCGCCGCCTTTCTTCATCGTAACACCCGGCATCTTCATCTCCATGTCTGGATTGCAGCGCGGCAAACCGACGGGAAGAAAATCAACCTCTCCTCCCGTGCCTTTCGACAGTTGGACGAGACCTGGAACCGCCTCTATTCCGAGGCGATGCATCGGGATGAGCGGGAGCACTTGCTGAAGAAAGGGGAGACCGAACGCTGGAAAGAACTGAGGCGAGAAGAAAAAGAAGAGGGGAGACAGAAGCCGGAGCGGGTCGCACATTTCTGGAACCCCGCTTTTTTCAATGAGCGCGAACGCGAACGATTAGGAGGAAACAGAGAAGACACCGGAAAAGTAAAAGCGGAGGAGCATGACGTTAACGAAACGGGAGTTGGAGGCGATCAACGCGGGGCTACAACGGGAATTGGTCGAGGCGAAGACCAAAGTCGCGGCACTGAGGCACGAGACCCATCGGTTGAGGCGGCTTTTCGGCAAGAACAGGAAGCAGTGGGTGAAGCTCAGAGAGCAGTATCGGCACTTGTACGACTCTATCGCGAGGTTGAGAGAATGGGTGAGTTAGGGCAGAAGCCCGTTCGTGAAAAGAACCTCTCCCGTGAAATCGATTTCGAGAGGGAGGGGTAGCCATGTGGAAGCACCTCGCTCTGTTTCTGCTCGGAACGACGGGCGTCTTGTTGCAACGCCTCCTGACCCTGGAGGAGCCTCCGCTCTGGTTACGAGGTCTCACGGCACTCTCTGGACTGCTTGCTCTGCTCTCCTTGCGCCGTAGCCTCTTTTCCTCTTCTCTACCGGGACGCTATGGCAGTGCGGGCTTTGCTCTGGACGAAGAGATGTCGGACCTGCTTTTACCGGGTGGAAAGGTTTTGCCCAGGGGAAGTATTCTGCTTGGCAGGAGAGGAAGCCGCCGGATTGTGTTGCCTCCTCCCTTCACCGGGCAGCACGGCGTCATTGTCGGTGGATCAGGCACGGGGAAATCCTACTCCTTCTTTCTGCCGAATGTTGCGTCTTCCACCGATCTTTCCTGTGTTGTCACCGATCCGAAATCCGAGTTGTGGCACTACACGTCAGGCTTTCACCGCCGCGCCACCCGCTTTGCCCCCAACGAACCCGAAGCGTCGGCTTGTCTCAACTGGATACCGCTCTGCAAAGACGCCCGCATTGCTGAACTCTGTGCCCGTGCTGTGGTGGAGGCGGGAGCCACCGAACGGCAGGAACCTCCCTGGCCCGATCTTGAAACCGCCTTTCTTGCCGCGCTTTTTGCTCATGCCTCTACACTCTCGGTTCCCACTCCACTGACCGCGTACAGTCTCTTTACCCGATTGGAGCCTCAGAAGCTCCTCGACGCCTTTTCCCTCTCGGTATCGCCCGTTGCTCGTGAGCAGGCGATTATCTTCCAGCAAACCAACGAACGGATGCGAGGAAGTATCGTTCCCGTCATTGCCTCGAAGCTGCAGTGCCTCCGTGACCCCCGAGTGGCGCGGTTCACCTCGGCGTCTCTCGCTCCTCCTGACTTCGGCAGGCTCAGACAAACGCCGGAGGCTCTTTACTGGTGTGTGCGAGAGCAGGACATGGTGCGCTTACGTCCCCTGAGTTCTCTCTTCTTCTCGCTCCTGCTTGAACAACTGGCGTCTGAAAAAGAGGAGAACGGTGCGATCCTTCCCGTGAACGTTTTCTTAGATGAATTTGCAAACATTGGAATTATTCCGAATTTTGAGACGACGATCTCGCTGGCACGGGGCAGAGGAGTACGCCTCTGGTTGGGCATTCAGTCCCTCTCTCAGTTGGAAGCACGGTACGGCAAACCTTCCGCGCAAACCATTCTGACGAACTGCTCCACCAAGATGGCTCTCTCCGGGCTGGACGTGGAAACCGCCCAGTATTTCAGTCGAAGCCTCGGAGAGAAAACGCAGGTGTCGCCACGCCGTACCTGGCAGAAAAAGCGGTGGTCGCTCTTCGCGAACGGGATGAGCGATACGGTGCAGGAGCATAGCCGCTGGCTCATGACCCCCGATGAAGTCCGGCGCATCCGTATCGACGAGATGCTGGTGCTGACGGGCAATCGCCGTCCGATGAAGCTGCAGAAAACTTCCTACAGCGAAATGCCCCTCACAGCAAGGGCAACTCCGCTCAGAGAAGCCCTGACCCTGCCGATTGAATTTGCTCCTCCGGCCTCTCTAACGAAGCCCTCGCTTTCCTCGCCGCCTCCCTTGCCACTCGAACTCTCCGAAGAAGCGAAGAGGGCGGAGAAGCCCGCCCGGAAAAGTCCGATGAAGTTCTCCGCTCGGAAATCGTCCCGGTTTGGTGCCACGTGGGTAGGAAAACCTCTGGTCTGAAAGTAAAAAACGCCTCTGCCTCCACTCTGGAGAGAGCATCACTTCACCAAACGATTGACCTTTAATAGCTTTGAGGGTATCATAAACAGGCAGAACAATACCTCAGAGGCTATAGATAAGCGATAAAAGGCTTAAAAATGAACGCAAGGCAAACCACTACCCCTTTACGCCGTCGACAACTAGATCGGCAATTAGCCCCCCTTCAATCCTTTGCCCGCGCCACACGCCCCCCGAACGGATGGGTACGCGAGGTGCGCGATGCCCTCGGCATGAGTTCCCGACAACTGGCTCAGCGACTGGGCGTCTCGCAACCCACCGTTGCGAAACTGGAACGCTCCGAAGCAACGGAAACCATTTCGCTGAAAAGTCTGCGAAAACTGGCGGAGGCACTGAACTGTACACTCGTCTATGCCCTCGTTCCCCATGAGTCGCTCGAAGCCACGCTCACACGAGAAGCGGAGCAGCAGGCGGCAAACCGTATCGGGCGGGTGGAACATACCATGCGTCTGGAAGCGCAGGGAAGAGATGCTGAGGAGATCGAGCGGGCACGTCAGGAGTTGGCGCAAGAAATGATCCGAACCCTCAGCCGTGACCTGTGGGAGAGGGGGGAATGAAGTTCGAGTACCCGGAAGGAGCGACCCCGCTTGACCCCGACACCATCGCCGGACTGATTCCCCACCTGACTCTGCAATCCGAGCTCAACGAATTCGAGGCGCGCAACATTCTCGAAGCCCTTCGCTGGGCAAAGCGGGCGCGAGGAGAGAACCGTGAGATGCTTCAGCTAACCTCCTTGCGGAAACTTCACCAGAAGATGTTTTCGCTGACCTGGAACTGGGCAGGACAGTTCCGGCGGGTGCAGACCAACATCGGGGTTTCGCCGGAGCAAATTCCGATGCGTCTGGAACAACTCTGTGGCAACGCCCGCTATCAGTTCGAGAACAACGTCTTTTCGCCAGAGGAATGGGCGGTACGGTTTCACCATGAACTCGTTCTCATCCATTCCCCAACGGCAACGGGCGACACGCACGACTGGAGACCGATTTACTGAGGGAGCGAAACGGACAGTCTCGTTTTACCTGGGGGTCGAGTTCGCTCACCGAAAGCGGCGACCTCAGACGCGAGTACATCGAAGCATTGCGAGAAGCGGACCGGGGGTGCTTTGAGCGTCTCCTGAAATTTGTCCGAACGTAAGTTCGCCACTTTCTCCTGACTGTTTTTCCTGTCGTGTCTGAAGGTAAACTCTTCGGTATGACCTACGACCGATTGTTCAAGGAAGTGCTCTCCCCTTTTTTTCATTCGCCCAAACGCGAGAGGAGTGCTATACTACACTCAGGAGCAAAGAGCCTGGACGCTCTTTTACTGGAGGGAGAAACCAACGATGTCTTTAGAACTCAGCCCGGAAGTCGAAACGGTGGTACAAGAACGAGCCCGCGAAGAAGGCATTTCCGTGAGCGATCTGCTGGCTCGCGTCTTTCTCCTTTCTACCCCTTCACCAAAAAATCTCTCTTCTCCAAAAGCCCGGGTCGTTGCCTTGCTCAAGCAATGGAGGGAGGAAGACAACACGCCGACCGTTGCGCCTGTCCTCACTCAACCCGGTGAAACCCCCACCCAGGCTCTTTTTCGTCACTGGAGGGAAGAAGACGCGCAGATGACCGACGAAGAGCGCGACGCCGAAGCTCACCTCTGGAAAGACCTGGAGACCGCACTCTTGCAAAAGGGGAGCACATTCCAAATAGGGTCCCTCTCTTCATGATCCTTGCGCTCGATACGTTTCCCACTTCGAGCGTCGCCAAGCGTCCCACTCAGGAAGAAACCCTTTCAGACCGATGCCGGGAATGGGTCTATGCCTGTGAAAAGGCAGGGCACACGGTGCTTGTCCCGGCGATCTGCTACTACGAAGCCTTGCGAGAACTGGAGCAACGTGGGGCAAAAAGTCAGATTGAGCGTCTTCGCGCCTTCTGTCTTTCCCAGGACCGCTTTATCCCCCTGACGACCGCCCATCTGGAAAGTGCGGCTCACCTGTGGGGAACGGCACGGCGGGGCGGCTTTCCAACGGCGGGGCAAGCCTCACTGGATGCCGATGTGATCCTTGCCGCGCAAGTCTTAAGCCTCGGACTTTCTGCTTCGGACTACCTTGTCGTCACCACCAATGTGCGTCACCTGTCCCGGTTTGTGCCCTGCGACGAATGGATAAACCTTGTCCCGGAACAGCTCCCGTCTTCTTAAATAATTCGGGGTACGGACAAAACTCGTCGGTGGGTTTGTCGAAAGTTACCCCACGCTCACCGTAGAAGAACTCAAGCGGTTTGAGCGAGGGTTAGAGAGACTGGTTTCACAGGAAAAGGAGAAGGCGATGGAAGTATTAACGTACTGGGAAAAGAAGGGACGTGAAGAGGGACGAGAGGAAGGACTACAGCGAGGCAAAGAGCAGCTTGTGATCCGCCAGATGCAGCGTCGGATCGGTCTAATTTCTTCGGAAACCGAGAAGCGGTTGGAAGCGTTGACTTCGGAGCAATTGGACGACCTCGGCGAAGCCCTGCTTGAGTTCACTTCAGCGCAAGACCTTGAAGGCTGGCTTTCCGGCGTCAAGGTGCAGTGAGGTCTTTCGGGTTCGCTGAGTGCCTTGAAGACCCCACAGCGGGTTAAGACGAAACCACAGGAAAACCGCTATGATGCTCTCTCATCCTCAAACGCCCCGCCTCTTTTTTCTGCCGGAAAACGAACGAGAAGGCGCACGTCTTGCCGGGGAGAAACTGCAAACCTCCCTGGCGAACCCTCCTCCGTCTCCATTGAGGGGGAGCATCCTGTTTCAGGAGATCGTGTTTCCGTCCCTCTGCCCTTGACCGTCCTACCCCTGCTGGCTCAGGCACTGCTCTGGCTGGCGGAAGGAAGAGTAACCAGGCTCGTCTCAGGGGACGACACGCTCTGTCCTCAAGAAGTCGCCGACATAATGGGCACTTCGCCTGATGACGTTGAAACATTACTCGCAACAGGAGCGATTCCCTCCCACACGATTGAAGACGAAACGGTGGTCTCTGTCTCCGATATCCTCGACTATCTCAAAACGTATCGTGAAGAAGCAAATATTGCACTCAATGAGATGATCTCAGAGGCGCAGAGCCTCGGATTATACGAGTAAGAACCTTTCAGAATTCTTCCCCAAAGGTTTCCAGTCGTAAAGCTATCTTCTTCAGTCCGAGGGAAGCCATTGTCGAGAGATAATCTGTCGTGGTCTTGGGAGGGGCTTTGAGCGACGCCCGATGTTGCCGTATTCCCAGAAGAAAGCGCGGTCCGTTCTGGAGAAGGAGCGATTCCAAAAAGGCGTCGGGATGAAGCGCACGAATTCCTAAAGGGGAGAGAACACGACCGGGAAAATCTTTGAGATTAAACGTCACAAGGAGGGAAGCCTTAGCTTCCAGAGCCACCGAGACCACGTGACGGTCCTCTCTATACGGGTAAGGTCAGCGAAGCAAGATGAGCCCTATAGCCAGAGACCAGACTGTTGGCGTCAATCCCCTCCATCAATCTTCGGGTACGTTCTAATTGCTCCGGGCGAATTTCAGGATGGTCTTTGAGAACGTTCCGCATCCACTCCTCATGGATTTCTTCGGACCAGCGGGGCTCGTAAACTTTTGCCACCGCAAGCCACATCAACACGTCCCTCAGGGAAGGGGGATAAAGCACACAGGCATCCAGAACCGCAAGACTCATTTATAAAGACCCAGTCGCTCCGTCTCTTCCATCAATTCGAGCATCACGGCTTCGCGTCGAGCCATCTCTTTCTCTTCGGCTTCCTGAAAGCGAACCAGGTCTTCGAGAGGCACTCTGCGCCGATTGCCGACTTTGCGAAACGGGAGTTTGCCTTTCTCAAGCAATTCCTCAATCAGGTAGGGACGCGAGACCCGTAAGAAATCAGCCGCTTGCTGAGTGGAGAATTCGTGTTGAAGAGGCGGTACGGTGAAGCCTTTTCCTTCTGCCATCTCTTGAAGCACGTCAATCAGAAGGCGGACGGCGGGGAGAGGGAGAGTCACTTCCATCTCCGCCTTTCCCTCGGCTCGAGCAATGAGAGTGGCAAGCCTTTCTCCGGTTTCCCGTGCAAGGCGTACCTGGGGTGCATCCAGTAATTTCGTTTGAGGGGTCGTCACCGCCTTTTCCTCCAGTTACAAGTCTCTTCCCTCAGTCTACCTTTTAACCGCATTATTCGCAACAGTCGAAGCATTTTTTTGGATAAGGGGTGGAAAAAATGGGTTCTCCCAACTTTTTGGTGAAGCGAAACTGTTGGAGCGGGCAGGCCAGTAGGAAAGAGTATGGAAACACACACACTTCTTCCGATCCTGGAAGGCTTGCGCATTGACTGCCTGACTACAGAGGTCCATACCATTAGTGTTTGTCTCACCGCTGTCGGCGAGGCGGCCCGATGTCCGCTCTGTTCTCAAACTTCTCTACGTATCCATAGTCATTATCAACGCACGCTCCTGGATATGCCCTGGAACCGGGTTGCCGTCCGAATCCATCTCATCGCCAGGAAGTTCTTCTGCGACAATAGAGAATGTAAAAGGACGATCTTCACCGAACCACTTCCACAACTCGCTGCCCGTTATGCCAGAAAGACCGTACGCCTGGCAGAGACATTGGCTAATTTTGCCCATCCCCCGAAAATGTACAATAGCGCGGTGATGAGCGTGTCGTTTTAGCCCGTTCCCTTAACTTTTCCGCTGGGTTCACTCTCCGCTGTACGAATGTACTTGTAATAGGTATTGCGGCAGACCCCCAATATCTGGCAGATCTCGGAAACTGAGCGGGAGGTATCGTTTTTCAGGGCCATCGCCGCCTTCTGTTTGTTGGGGTCCATCACTCCCTTCGGACGCCCTCCCTTTCTTCCTCTCGCCCGTGCCGCCGACAATCCGGCATTCGTTCGCTCTCGGATGAGATCACGCTCGAACTCGGCGAGGGAGGCGAAGATGTGGAAAATCAGTTTGCCACCACTCGTTGTTGTATCAATACTTTCCTGCAGGCTCTTGAAACCGACTTCCCGCGTCATCAGGTCACGCACCGTTTCGACCAGATGCGGCAAGGAGCGTCCCAATCGGTCCAGTTTCCAGACGACCAGCGTATCGCCCTTCCGACATTCTTTCAATGCCTCCTTCAATCCCGGACGTTCTGCCTTCGCGCCGCTGGCAGTATCGGTAAAGAGACGTTCGCACCCGGTAGCCTCCAGCGCATCCTTCTGTAGGTCGAGGTTCTGATCGGTGGTCGAAACTCGCGCATAGCCAACAAGCATGGTATAGCCCCTTCTTTTTCGTAGATTGGAGCATTTGTACCACGAAATCCGCCTTGCGTCAATCTTTCTGGCATGTAGAAACCGTAGACCACTTTTGTGGTATGCTAGCAGCCATCCAAACGGGTAAAAACGAAATTTTTCTCTTGCCCATCGCCTATCCCACGAAAACGTTCGTTTTCTTGAACACAGACACAACGGACATTTTGCTACCGCCGTAGACGTAGAGATTTAGATGACTACCGATTCACACCGCCTGTCTATTCTTACCAATAGAGAAATCGAGGAACTGTATGGACTGCCGCAGTTTACGCCAGAGGAACGATCTCTCTATTTCGACTTGAGTCACGCAGAGCGCGAAGCTGTCGCAGCCTCGCGCACCCCTTCGACTGCAGCGCATTTGATCCTGCAAATAGGATACTTTAAGGCCAGCAAACAGCTCTTCGCCTACGAAAGGGAAGCGGTGCGCGATGACCTCCGTTATATCCTCGAACGCCATTTTCCAGGCAGAGACCTGACCTCTCTCAAAATGCCGTTCCGACATACCCGTCTCGAACAACAACGCCTGATTCTCAGACTCTTTGACTATCGCCTTTGCGACGCTTCCGCCAGAGACGAAATGGAGCAAAACGCGCAACGTTGCGCGATGTTATCTACCCAGCCGATTTATATTTTGCGTGAAATGCTACAGTACCTGAACCAGCAACGCCTTGTCGCCCCGGTCTACACGGCGCTACAAGATATGATCGGGCGAGTGATTACGAGTGAAATCAACCGGATAACGCTTTTGCTGGAAAAAGCGCTTTCCCCCGCTCTGGAACAGCAGTTAAATGACCTGTTGCACGCTGAAGAGGGAATGTATCGGATTAGCGCCTTCAAGCATGAGCCCAGGGACTTCAGCTACAAACAGTTACGGCAGGAAGTGGAACGCCGGAACGTCTTCCAGCCTCTCAGCGCGTTTGCCAAAACCTTTCTGGCGACGGCAGGCATCTCCAGTGAGAGCGCAAAGTATTACGCCTCGCTGGTCCAGTTCTATACCGTCTATAAACTCCAGCGCATGGCACCTCTTACGGCGCGGCTCTATCTGCTTTGCTTCGCTTTCTATCGCTTCCGCCAAATCAACGACAATCTCATCGAAGCGTTCATCTACTGGGTAGACCACTATGAGGAGCAAGCCAAGATCGCGGCGGAACAGGCACTGCGGCAAGCCCTGTCGGACGCAGCTGCCAACCTTGGTGCCGCTGGTCAAGTACTCCGCTTGTTTATCGATCCTGCCATTGCTGAGGACACGCCCTTTGGAAGAGTAAAAGAACAGGCGTTTTCACTGCTCGCCCCAGAACAATTCCCCTCGGTTGCCGACTATATGCGCCAGGTCGATTTCGACAAGGTGGGCTTTCAGTGGGCTTACTATACGAAGCTTTCCCTCACGTTCAAACGCAATCTGCGCCATCTTTTTTGGGGTATGGAACTGGCTGGTCGTGTCGAAGATGCGCCTCTTCTCGAAGCCATCGGCCTGCTGCAAGAACTACTCCGGCAGGCGAAATCGCCACGGCAGGCACCCGCATCGACATTTCCTGTTGCCATCATCCCCAAAAGCCTGCAACGCTACCTGTTCACCTCGGAGATGGGCCAGGAAAAGCGTTTGGAAGTGGACCGCTACGAATTTTTGCTCTATCGCCTGTTGCGAAATGCACTCGAAGCGGGAGATATCTTTGTCCTGGACAGTAACGAATTTCGCCGTTTCGAGGACGATCTCATTGGCGACACACGCTGGAAGGACAAAGAGACGATCTTGTGCGAGATTGACGCCCCTCTTCTGCTGACGCCGATCAAGGAAACTTTGCAGACGTTGCAGGATGAATTGAAAACCAGCTTCCAGACCGTCAACAAACGAATTGCTAATGGCGAGAACAAACACATCAAGTTTCATGGGGCCGCAAAGAAGCGTCGCTGGACGCTGATCTATCCGGGCGAAGAAGAGACCGTCAACAATCCCTTTTATCGCCAGCTGCCAGGAATAGGCATTGCCGATCTGTTGTGGTTCGTGACCGAAAAGACGAGCTTTTTGCGGGCTTTTACGCACGTCCTGAATCGTTTCGCCCAACAAGCCCCCGATCCGCATGACCTTCTGGCGTGTCTGGCGGCTCTGGGAACTAATATGGGACTGGGAAAAATGACGGAGGTATCAAGCCTCAACTATACCGCCCTGGAGACGACCGCTCGCAATTATCTGCGGCCAGAGACCCTTCACGCAGCCAACGATATCCTCAGTAACGCAATTGCCGGGTTAGCGGTATTCCCTCTTTACAATATCGAGGAGGCGATCCATTCCAGCAGTGATGGACAGCGCATGGAAACCCAGATTGACACGATCAATGCTCGCCACTCTCCTAAATACTTCGGATTGAAGAAAGGCGTGAGCAGTTACACCCTGATCGCCAATCATGTTCCCGTCAATGCCAGGATCATCGGAACGCACGAGCATGAGAGCCACTACGTTTTCGATCTCCTGTACCATAATACGTCCGACATCCGGCCCGAAAAGCACTCCACGGACACCCACGGCACCAATCAGGTCAACTTTTTCCTCCTGCACACTTTTGGCTATCGTTTTGCTCCGCGCTACCGGGATATTCACAAGAAAATCGACGATCTGGTCGGTTTTGAGCTTTCCGCTCCCGACGATAAAAACCTCATAAGGCCCACGCGCAAAGTAAACGTTGAGTTGATAGAACGGGAATGGCCCAATATCCAGCGTATCTTGGCCTCCTTGGCGCAGAAGGAAGTGACGCAGGCGACCATCGTTCGCAAACTCAGCAGTTATGTTCGGCAGAACGGAACCAAAAAAGCTCTTTGGGAAGTGGAGAACCTCTATCGCACCCTCTATATCCTGGAACTCATTGATGATGTGCAGTTGCGTCAGAATGTGCAGGCCGCGCTCAATCGCGGGGAGGCCTATCACCGTTTACGCCGAGCGGTGGCGTACGTAAACGGAGGCAAGTTCCGTGTGAAGACTGAAGCCGAGCAACAGATATGGAACGAATGTTCCCGTCTTCTGGCGAACGCGATCATCTACTACAACAGCGTCTTACTGTCGGGGGTCTATGAACAAAAGCGGGCGGCAAAGGATAATGAGGCGATTGCAATCCTACGTCGCAGATCGCCCGTCGCCTGGCAGCACATCAATTTGTTCGGGGCCATGGACTTCCGTTCCATGACCTCCCCTGTTGACATTGAGGCACTGGTGGCTCGCTACGCTGACCCTGAGTTTTGGAACCAGTCATTACAATCTGAAGTTGAGATACTGTTTAGCTAATTGTACATTTTCGGGGGATGGGCAAAATTAGCCACATTGCTACAGTTAACCTGGTTGGTAGGTGGCGAATCGGGCGCACGGATCGCACGGCTTCTGGGGCTGACCTTCAGTGCCGAGGGCCTTCGCAAACGCCTCAAGAAGCAGGCGAGGCGACACAACAAAACCGTCCACCCCACCAAGGTTGGCCTCGACGATTTCGCCTTCCGCCGCGGCAACCGCTATGGAGCGCTGCTCATTGATCTGGAAACAAGACAGCCTATTGACCTCTTACCGGATCGGGAAGGAGCGACGGTCGAAGCCTGGCTCAAAGCCCATCCCGAGATCAAGGTGGTCAGTCGTGATCGCTCCACCACCTTTGCCGAGGCCGTCCGGGAGGCCGCTCCAGAAGCACGCCAGGTGGCGGATCGCTTCCATTTGGTTCAGAACCTGATGGAAGCTGTCGAGAAACAGGTGGTCAAGGAATACAGCGGTCTGCGCCAGACCTTGCTCCCGCAGACGCCCTCGCAGGAAGACGATGGCCCCGCCCGCCTCTCCCGTCGTCAGGAACGCAACCGACAGGAAAGCCGTCAGCGTCGCCTGGAGCGGTGGCAGAAAGTACAGTATCTGTTCCAGCAGGGCTATGCCAAGAAAGAGATCGCCCGACTGCTTTCGATGGATAAGAACACGGTGCGCGATTACCTGCGCACCGATACCTTTCCCGAACGGCGGGAGCGTGGGTCGCCCCCGGGAGCCCTGGATGCGTATCGGGCTTATCTGCAACGGCGGTGGCAGGAAGGCTGCCAGAATGCCCTGCAATTGTGGCGTGAGATCCGCCAGCAGGGATTTGCGGGAAGTGCGACGGTCGTGCGTGACTTTGTGCGCCCATGGCGCGTCCCCGCAATTCCCGCCAATGCAGAGCACGCTCCGGTTGCTCCCCCGCCGCCCCTGCCCAGCGTTCGTTCCTTAGCCTGGGGGTTAGTGTGGGAGAAGAAGGTCCGCCCGGAGCATAAAGAGATTATGGAGAAACTCTCAAAGAGCAGCCCGGCACTCGAAGAAGTGCGCCACCTGGCCCATCGGTTCTTGAATTTGATCCATCGTCGTTCTGAGGAGGCTCTTTCGGGGTGGCAGGCGAGGGTGTATGCGAGTGGCTTGGCGGAGTTGAGTACGTTTGCGCGGGGTCTGGATAGGGATCGTCGTGCGGTGGAAGCCGCTTTGTGTGAGCCGTGGAGCAACGGGGTGACGGAGGGTCATGTCAATCGTTTGAAGTTGATCAAACGTCAGGGCTATGGTCGGGCGAGTTTCGAGTTGCTGAAGGCGCGGGTATTGCCCCTTCCTCAACTCGCCTGAGCAACCTGAAAAATGGTTGTTCACCTCCGTGGCAAGGGGTTACCTTGGTTTCACCAAAAAGTTGGGAGAACCAAAAAATGTCTTGAGCGGAAACGCAATTGTCCCCAGAAACCCCTACGGGCTCCCCTTTGTGGATAATCACGTTGAGTCACCCACAGGGGTTCCGCGCTACGGAGAAACTTTAGTCCTTCGCGTTTCACCCCCCTGGATAACTTTACTTTTTCCTTTGGGAAGTCCCCTTGCTTGTTGGACGTTCAGTTCCTGGGTAGCCTCAGCGTTTCTGACAATGCTTTGATTCGTTTCAGGACCAATGGGCAGATCTAACAGAAATAGTGAGGCCTTCCTGCAACCAGTAAGAGTCATCGTCTTTCGTTGACACTAAGAGGAGAAACAGGCTATAATCTAACCTGTTTCTCTTGAAAACGTCATTATGAAGAGCCCTGAAAAAACCCAATCCGAAGTTTTTTTTACCACACATCCGGTGTTTACCACAAAAGAGTTCGATGCCTTTTTAGCTTCTCGGAGCGGCAAAGCGGTTGCAAACGTCGAGGCGCGTCAAACCCTCCTCAAACATCACCTCAAGCAAGGGAGACTCCTGCGCCTCAGGCGGGGGCTCTATGCCTCGGTTCCCGCGGGACAAACCCCGGACCTCTTTCCAGTTGACCCTTACCTCATTGCAACCCATCTCACCGAAGATAGCGTCCTTGCTTATTCGACCGCATTGTCCCTGCATGGTCTGGCTCAATCTTTGAGAGAAGAGATCATCAGCCTTTCTGCCGAAACGGCGGCAAGCTCTTTTTGTTTTCGCGGAACTCTTTACCGGACGATTTCTCCGCCGAAGCCTCTTCTTCCCGAAGAAGCCCTTTCACTGGGCATCGAAACGATGGATCGCCAGGGGGTGGCGGTTCGCACGACTTGCCTTGAGCGCACCCTTGTAGACGCCTTTGACCGACTGACACTTTGCGGTGGATGGGAAGAGGTCTGGCGGTCTCTGGAAGGGCTCGACGTTTTTCTTGATTTTTCCCTTCTTACGCATTACGTCACCCGGCTTGCGAACGCGACGACGGCGGCCAAAGTGGGATTTTTTCTGGAAAGCTTTCGGGAGCGACTTCACGTTCCTCCCTCAGCTCTCGAAACGCTCAAACGCCTCGCTCCCCGTCAACCCCACTATGTGGAGCGCAGGCGACGCAAAGAGGCGCGACGGATTGCGGGATGGAATTTGTTTGTCCCCACCCGTTTCGGGGAAATGCAGGGGTTTGAAGAAGAAACTGAGGAGGAGGGCATAACACGATGAGATTTTCTCGACAAACCCTGGAAGCGGAAGCCGCTGCAACGGGCTTTCGCCCCGAAGCATTGGAAAAGGTGTTTCTTTTGCTTGATCTTCTGGAAGCCATTAACACGCATCCTGATTTGTCCGGGAAACTTGCCCTGAAAGGAGGTACGGCACTTAACCTGTTTGTGTTCGATGCCCCGCGCCTTTCCATTGACCTCGACTTCAACTATGTTGGAGCCGAAGACCGGGAGACGATGCGCCGGGAACGTCCTGTTCTGGAACAGACCATCGCTCTCATTGCCCGTCGCCTGGAACTCACCCCGCAGACTCCAAAAACGGAACACGCAGGCATGAGCTGGTCATTCCGCTATGCCAGTGTGCTCGGTCAATTCGGCAATCTCAAAGTAGACATCAATTACCTGTACCGCGTTCCTCTCTGGCCCCTCCAGAGAAAAGAGAGCAAACAGATTGGGAATCGGCAGGCACACGAGATTCTGCTACTGGATGATTACGAACTCGCGGCTGGAAAACTGGCGGCATTGCTCGCTCGTCGTACCAGTCGTGACCTGTTTGATGCCCACGCGCTTCTGGTAGGTCTGGGATTAGGGGGTGAGAAGCTTCGTCTGGGGTTTGTGGTTTACGGGGCGATGAACATTGAGGACTGGCGCACCGTTTCGGTCACAGACATTGACCCGGCGGTGCAGGACCTTGAGACCTATTTGCTTCCTCTGCTCCGGGCGGAGGTGGTCTCTGCTTTCGGCGAGCCTTCGGCGAACTGGGGTGAACGTCTTGCGGGCGAATGCCGTGCAGCACTTGCGGCGGTGCTCCCGCTTCAAGAAAACGAAAGGCACTTTCTCAATCGCCTCTTGGCGGAGGGAGAATTGGAGCCGGAACATCTGACAGAGGATAAGGAGATGGGGGACCGCATCCGTCGGCATCCTGCGCTTTTGTGGAAGCAACTCAATGTGCGTAAACATTTCAATCTGGAAGCTCTGCGTTGAATCGGAGCCAAAAGGTTGAAGGAACAGTTGGCTGACTCAGAAATTTTCGTACCCATTCCTGAACCAAACGAAAGGACTTTCCTTCTCCTGCCGCTTTGTTTTTCTCCGCTTGTTTTCCTTTTTTGTTCGACTGCCTTGAGAAGTTTCACACCTAATGCACCTCTGGTGCGTGTGAGGGATGGCAACGTGGCAAAGAAGAGGAAGCAGGCAAAGCGGTGGCGAACTTCCACTCACCGTCTCAGAGACAGTCCCGGTCCCTCACAGGGAAAGAAAAGGGCAGAGAAAAACGCACATGAGCGACCCTCACACCACACAGGAATACCGGCGTCAGGAGGCTGCCCTTCTGCTCTGCGTCGGGTTACGAACCCTGGACCGATACCGTACGGAAGGACGGATCACCCCGACGCTCCGGCGCGAGGGGAATGGAAAACCCGTCGCCTTTTTTAGGGAGACAGACCTCCTTCGCCTCAAAGAAGTGTTAAAGCAAGAGGCCTCCATCCAGGAGTTACGACGGCAGAAAACCAGAGAAGCCAGACAAGAGCGGAGCCGACGCCAGGTCAGGTTCCGCTTGTCACCTACCCATCAGGAGGCTCTCCTCAAAGAAGCAAACGAGCAGGGGATCGGTGCAAACGACCTAGCACGCGCTCTTGTCCGGGACGGGCTTGAGTCGGAACTTCGCTCGAAACTCAAAGCCATGACCCAGCAAGTCGAGCGACAGGAAAAACGGATCCAAACCCTTTCGTTCGAGGGGACAAAAACACGGCAAGACCTCAAGGAAACGAAAACACAGCTCGCTCTTCTCCTCACGTTTTTAACGACGAAAGCGACCACGGTGTCAGAGGAAAAGGCGAAAGCCTGGGTCGAGAAACATCTTTTTGCAGGGGGACCGAAAGAGAAAGAGGGAGGGTAAATCATGCTCTCGATTGGAGCCCTGGGAAGGGGGCAGGGAAATTATTACGTCTCTCTCGCCAGAGAGCAGGGTGACTATTACACGGAAGGCACGGAACCCCAGGGCAGGTGGCGCGGTCACGGGGCAGAGGCCCTGGGCCTACCCCCGCTTGTTCACTCCGAAACGTTTCTCAATGTTTTTGAGGGGTTCTCCCCCGACCGGGAGCGGTCTCTGACTCAGAACGCTGGGGCAGAGAGTCGGCAACCCGGTTGGGACTTAACGTTCTCCGCTCCGAAGTCGGTTTCGGTACTCTGGTCTCAGGCTGACCCCGAAACCCGTGACGCGATTGAGTGGGCGCATGAGCTTGCGATTGAAAAAGCCCTGGGGTTTCTGGAAGACGAACTCACCCTGACCCGGCGCGGCAAAGGGGGGAAAGAGCAAGAAGCGGTTGACCCGGTCATTGCCACCTTTGATCATGGCACCAGCCGCGCTCAGGATCCTCAGCTACACACGCATTGCCTCGTGCTCAACCTTGGCGTTCGAGAAGACGGGACCACCGGAAGCGTTCTGTCCCATCCGTTTTACGAGCAGAAAATGTTACTGGGGGCGATCTATCGGGCCGAGCTGGCTCTGCAACTCGAAAACCAGGTTTCGCTTCATTCGGAGCGGGAAGGGCGCACATTCGAGGTCCTCGGTGTCCCCGAAGGCTTGTGTGACGAGTTCTCGAAACGAAGAGAAGCGATCGAACAGGCTCTGGAAGAGAAAGGAACGTTTTCGGCAGAAGCCTCGGCCTGGGCGGCGCTTGGAACCCGTGCATCAAAAGAGCCGCTTTCTCGCACGGATCTCTTTCCGGTCTGGAGGGACACCGGACGGGAATACGGCTTTACAGAAAGCGAAATCGAGCATCTGAGACACCAGAGTGGTGAGAAGCTTGCGCTGCTGAAACGAGAGGGAGAGGAACAGGTGGCTGTCCGGGAAGCCGTCCAGAGTCTCCTCGACAAAGGGAGTTACTTCTCCGAGTCAGAACTGCTAAGAGAAACGTTGTACCATGCCCCCGGCAGAGGGTTCAGTCTGGATCAGGCACACACGGCGGTCAGGGAAGCCCTGGAAGACGAAACACAGACGGTGCGACTTGGGATTCAAGACGGGATCACGCGCTACACCACTCCCGAAGTGAGACGAATTCACGCCGAAACGATAGCCGAGCTCGAAAAATCACAACGACCGGGCGAACCCCGGGTTTCAGAGAGTGTCGAAACGTCCCCGGAGAGGCTCTACGGGAAAAATGACAGAGAAGCCCTGATCGAAGAATGGAAAGAAGAGGGTATTCTCTCTCCAGAAAAGAATGTCATCCTGACCGAAACTCGTGCCGAAGCCCTTGAGCTCAACCAGGCCGCACAGGACGAACGAAAAAGAGCGGGGGTACTCGAGGAGGAAAGCCTTGCTGTGGGAACAGAAGCGTTGTTCGCGGGCGACCGCGTCTTTTTCTCAAAGAGTGACCGAACCCTTGGCGTAAGAAGCGGAGACTTCGGAACCGTCGAGACCCTCCTCCCGGAAGAAAACCGGGTCGAGGTGAGGCTTGACCGAACCGGAGAGGCGTCCCTCCTTCCGCTTTCTGATTATTCCTCTCTCTCGCTCGGCTACGCGGTCCCCTCAGACCGCGTGCAAGAAATTGCCTTTGAGAACACCTTTATGCTGAGTGACCGGGCAAACAAGCCTCTTCTTTCTCCGGTCGAGCCGGATTTCTCCTTGCAACAGGATCGGGAAGAGGCTTCCCGGTTGCGGAGAGAAGAGAGCGAGTTGCGAAACCTCCCGGTCACTCCACTCCTGGAAGAGTTACAGGAATTGAGTCTTTAGCCTTCTTTCTCACCCCCTAACCGTCATCCGAGGAGTCCCTGTTCGATGCTTCAATTCAAGAAAATCTCGACGCTGTTTGAGACGACTTACGGGATTTTAGCCCTGCTTTCGACCGCGATTGTCTGCTTTTGCGCGTCCCGAGTTCTCGTTCAGCATTACCTGAACGGCAGACGCATCGTGCTCGGGATCGGAAGCCACCCGGTGGGATTTCTGGATGGGATGCTCACCTTTCTCTGGTTTTTTCTGATTTGCTCGACCTATGACAGGTACGAGGACACCTGGCGAGACAAGCTCCTCTACGGAGCCAAGCTGCTCGTGTGTTATGGGCTTTGTTTTATGGTGACGGACGGGGTGGTCCCTGCCTTAGAGGGAAAAAGTTCGGCGATGCTGACGGGCAGTATAGCGCAAGACACGCTCAAGGAATTCATTCTTATTGTCATTCCCTTTCTTCTTTTCTGGTTTATTCTGTCGCCTCACACCACGACGGTTTTTGAGTGGAGTGCATCCGGTGGGGAGACGTTAGAGCGGGGAGCCAGTACGATTGCTTACGAGACTTTGCGGGAAGAAGGGGGACAGTCCTTTCCCGGAGACCAGAGGGAAGCGAGAGAAACGACAGCACCGGCAAAACGTGCTCCAAAAAACGTCCGAGAAACCGTTGCCCCCAAGCGGATTCGGATCATGGATACCCCGCAGGGATTTGCGCCAGAGAAAATTCGCAGTGCCTGGATCGGAGTCGAGTTTACACTCGAACCTGAATATGAGCGACCCGAGCGGTTGGGAGGGATCACGGTCTATCAGGTGGATGCAACCGTTGCCCTCCAGACCCTCCGTGCCCGCGCCCCCCGCGCCGCTCACTGGTGGACCGAAAACGCGCCTGATCTCTTTGAGCCGGGAGGGTTGCTGGGCTTTCCGGTGGAAGCGTGTGCTGTCATTTTAGAGGGGGAAGTCAGAGCGGTCGTCACCGATACGGTCAACCCCACCTCCGCAAAAGAATCCCCCGAAGGCGCGAGTACCGCCTCCGCACCCAACGCCTCTTCTGAAAACGAACTCCCCGATATGCGCCGCTACGCGGAGAAAAATTCTTCGGACCGGAGAGCCTAGCTGATGCTCTCCCGGTTGTCCCGACTTTTTCCGTTTCGCACAGGTGCAGGAGACGGAGAAGGAGTCTATCGGGAACTTAAAACAGAGTTCACGCCAAAGCGAGGGATTTACTTTGGAGGAATCTACCTGCCGAAAGAAGCCGCCACCTCGCACTTTATGATTGTCGGCACCACGGGGAGTGGAAAAACGCTCACTCTGCGGATGATGATGCACTCGGTTCTGCCCGACCTGCTCACCGAAGACGACACCCGTGCGGTGATCTTCGATGTGAAGCAGGACATCGTTTCAACGCTGCTCAGTATCGGCTTACCGCCGGAGGGGATTTTGCTCCTGAACCCGTTTGATTCCCGGTGCTGGGAATGGGACATGGCAAAAGACGTGACAGGTCCCGATACCGCCTTTCAGGTGGCCTCCATCATTATCCCTGAAGACGGAGGCAATAACCGCTACTTCAGTGATGCCGCACGCGACCTGCTGGCCGGGGTCATGAACGTGTTTATCGAGCGCGGCGAACGACGAGAAGAAGAAACGGGGCTTGCCCCGGAGTGGGGGCTTTCCGATGTGCTCTATGCCACCCGATCACGAGAACGGCTTGAGTTTGTTCTCTCGCAGACGGAGGCGGGAAAAGACCTGCTTCAGTTACATCTTCAGGGCGAGACGACCCCTCGGAGTGTCGTGTCTACCCTGCGCACAAAACTCATTCCTTTCGATGTGATTGCCGCTCTCTGGAGTCAGGCACGTCACCCGAATGGCAAACGAAAACGGATCAGCCTCGAAGCGTTCTTAAAAACCAATGCCGTTCTGGTTTTTGGCAACAATCAGGCGGCGCGTGCCCCCATTGAAGCGATTAACCGGGTGCTGTTTCAGCGGTTGACAGAACTCACCCTG
The DNA here is from genome assembly GCA_965246825.1 of Chthonomonadaceae bacterium. Taxonomy (GTDB): domain Bacteria; phylum Armatimonadota; class Chthonomonadetes; order Chthonomonadales; family Chthonomonadaceae; genus JACMPS01. The sequence goes on along the minus strand of CBDFFT010000004.1, from coordinate 23,201 downwards.
GACGGAACCGAAAGCCGCACGCGCCGCACCTGGTTTTTCCTGGATGAGGCGAGAAAATTGGGACATCTCGCGGGATTGGATGACCTCATGACAAACGGGCGAAGTAAGGGCGCGTGTGTGGTCATTGGATTTCAGGATCTTGATGGAATCCGCTCGGTGTATGGCAAAGAGGTAGCAGGTGAGATCACGAGTATGCCGGCCAGTTTCGGAGTCTTGAAAGTTTCAGGGGAGACCACACCGGTCTGGGCAAGTGCGATTTTTGGAGAAAAAGAGGTGAGAGAGGCGACCTCCAGCTACTCGGAAGCGCATGGCGAGGAGGTCACTTCCACCTATGGTCAGGGGGAGCAGCTCAAAGAAAAACGTCTTTTTTTACCGAGCCAGTTTCGCATGATTCCACAACCGGTAAAAGGGATGCCCCTCTGCGGATATTTCTGCTCGGCGTTTCGTTACAGCCTCCCCTACTACGCGCCCATTCCCTGGGAGGAGGTCGAAACCCTGGGAAACCTTGCCTTTGAAACCCGACCGGAGATGAACTTTCATCCCTGGACAGACAAACGCGCCAAGCGACTGCGTCCCTGGGAGGCGCAAGACCTTCGGCGACTTTTCCTGGAAGGGAGTCCAGGTGAAGCTGGAACGGGAGAGAAACGAGCGGAAGCAAAGTCTGGAGGAGGGAAGCCTAAAAACGATGAGGAGGAAGAATTGCCGGACCTCTGAACTCAAGAATGAAGAGGGGTGTTTCTCGTTAGAGAAATACCCCTTTGTTCAAGGAGAGAAGCACACGCCCCTTATTCGTAGTGGACGAAGTCGGCGAAATTGATTTTGTTCCAGTTTTTGATCTGAGCGATCTCGTTTCGATCCACCACGAAAGACCGATAATAGAACAGGTGATCCTCTCCAAATTTATCGGTGCGGTGTCCATAGAAATGAACACGAAGAAAAGAGAGTGACTTCATGTCGGCATCCTCGAACACGGAGCGAACCAGTCCGTTCTTAGGATAGGCATTATAAGCCACGATTTTACTCGGCGGGATCGAATCGAAAGAACTGGAATGGCTGAGCGACAGAATTTTTTGCCTGTCTTCATCGGAAAGTCCGACCTTTAAGCCGAGAGACCTCAGATTTTCGATAAAAGCATCATTTATCGCGTTTCCGGAGCTTTTGTCCGCTTTTTCTTTTTCGGCCAACTTTGCCACGTATTCGGCATAGGCGGGATTAGGAACAATTCTTTCCCCAACGGAGGCGTTGAAAGGCTTCATGACCGGAAGGACGGAATCCACAAGGAGGTTGTCGTCGGGCGCCTCATAATAAAGATTGCCGATGAGGTCAGCCCCTGACCGGGTTAGATAAACCTCTTTAAGTGGGAGAGCGATAAAAGAACGGTGTTGCTTCTGAGTGAGACTGACGGAAGCGACGTACTCGTCCAGATAGAAATTCTCTTGAATATGAAAGTTTAAGCGACGGAGCAAGGCAGCATTGGAAACGCGAGTTTCGCCCATCGCGGTATGAAAAGCCTCGCGGTCGTTGGTTTGATAGAAGCTGTCCCAGGCGGCTTTCGCGGCAGCGGCAACGACCGCGGCATTTGCCGCCGCGATGGTGGCTTTGGCTTGGTGGGAGGGAGGGGCATGAAGGTTGATCCTGGAATGGGTTTTCCGGGCGGCTTTGAGCATTTTCCCCGCAACGCGGCGTTTGCCGGGTACCTGCGCCTCGATAGAGGCAGGGGCGAGAGCCGTGATCAGGGCAAGTAGCGTCAGGCAAAAAGGATGAGGATAGAAAGTGGCAGAACGGATAGGCATAGAGACTCCTTGAATGTGAAGGACTGATAAGCAAGCGAGTTGTCACCATGTAATTCGCGGCAGCGAACGCGAACCCCTGCATATTTACGAGGGAAGCGTAAAAATTAATTTTCAAGAGAAACAAGGACGTAGGGATGGACATTGAGCAAAACAGGGAACGGTTTCTCGGAGGAGACGCAAAACATCACGGGCTACAACCGAACGAGCGTTACGCCTCGTTCGATTATTGCTACAACTACTTTCAATCCTTCTACGAAGGGGGAAACACGAGAGGAATTGCTGACCCCATTCACCTCCAGACGAGTTGCTTCCAGATCGGATTTTATCTGGCGAGTTGGGGAATGTTGCGCGGCTCGACATTTCTGTTGCAAAAGAGTGCCAAATTTTATGAGCCGCTGATCCAGTGCATTGCGGAGTCCGAAGAAGCACTCTGGACGATTGATGTGGATCGCTACACAGAAAAAAATCTGGATTGCCTTATACGTTGTGAACACAGGAGTGTCGAAGCGTTGCGGGAAGGAGGGCGGGTTTCGGCAACGCTTGTCACGAAGATTATGCTGGGCGTTTACGGGAATGTCCCCGCGTTCGACCTCTATCTTGTGAGGGGTCTCGGAATTCGCTGGAACGGAAAGCGGTCCCTGAAAAGGGTAGCTTCCTTTTATGAGGAACACAAAACGGCTCTGGACAAATTTGAAATCGCCACATTGGATTTTGCGACGGGGCAGAAAACCCATCGCCACTATCCGAAGGCAAAACTTGTGGACATGGTCGGGTTCGTTCAGGGACAGTTGACGGGAGAGTGATTCTGAGAAGAAGCCGAAATCTTCACGGCGAATTCCCTCTTTCGCAAAACCTCCTGGACTTGCTCAGGAAGAAACTTCATCGGTGTCCCGACAAACTGACGTAATGCTTCGGCCTCTTCCAGAAAACATTCCGCTTTCTCCCCGTCTCCCCGCTCTAAAGACAGAATGCCCTTCACATAAAGGGCACGGGCACGCGAAGAGCGTCCCCTCGTTTCTCCACAAATCTCGAGAACTTCATCCGCACAGATTCCTGCCTCCCTTTTTGATCCATTTTCCAGATGGAGTTCCGCAAGGTCTGCCAGCGTAATGGCTGTCCAACTCGGAGAGGGGTATTCTCTCCAGAACTGGAGGGCCTCCCCGTAATGGGCTTCTGCTTTCGCATACTGACCTTGCGCTCGTGCGTTTTCACCGAGAGCGAGCGTGACTCTCATGCCATTCGCAGGTCGCTTTAGTTCGTCGCATCGCCTTTTGCTGTGTTCAAGAAGCACTTCCGCCGTTTCAAAATTTCCCTCTTGAGTTTGAACCGCACCTAGATAGCCAATCGTGTCGAGAATAGAAATACAACTCATCTCACTGAAATTTTGCTTCAAGACGGCATGGGCTTTTTCCAAAAGTGGTTTTGCTTTTTCGGGATGACCGAAGGTGAGTTCCAACGCTCCCAAATTTTTCCAACAAATGCCCTCTCTTCCATCCCTAATCCCCGATCTTTCCAAAAACGCAAGGCTTTTTCTAAGGCAGTCCTGCGTTTCTCGAAGTCGTCCCTGACTCCACAGGCACTCCGAAAGATTAAAGTAACCCTTACTGAGGTCTGCCCATTTTCCTTCTTTCTCAAAATAGGGGAGTGCTGCCCGTAGAACCTCTTCTGTCGCGTGTGGTTCGCCCCCTCCATGATGCAGTGCATACCCTAAAGAAATTAACGAGTGCGCCCAGGAAGGGTCTGATTTCATCTCGTCGCTGTCATTCAGCAAGCGCAGGGCTCTTTCAAGGGGAGCTTTAATTTTGTCCCGGTACTGATAGCGGCACATCTGAGTGGCGATGTAGACGCTGAGTTTGAATTGTTGTGAAACGGGCAGGGTCTCGATCCGCTCCAGAATGCGGTCGGTGAAGTAGGGGAGTTTAGGAAGAATAGGATGAGTGGGCAGAAACTCCTCGACAGCAGCGAACAAGGGGAAGAGGTTCTCAGTTACCTCTGGAAGGTGTTCAATTGCCCATTCAAGTGCCCCACAGAGGTGGGAAATATTGTTTTTAATCCAGTCGGTACGTTCTTCGGTCGGCAGTGGAGAATGCTCGACCCAGGACTTCGCCAGCCCTGTAAACCGACTTGCGTGTTTCGCTCTGATCGAAGAGATTTCTGTTGGAGAAGCAGTTTTAAGGAGAGCCTTTTTGATGGAAGGACTCATCTGAAAAGCCTCTGCTCTCAGAGCAACAAGTCGGGCTTCAAGTAGTGGGGCGAACTGTTTGACAAAAATCGGTTCGGTGAGACCAAAGAGTACGAGCGCATCCTCACGACTGAGAGGAGAAGGGAGGCCCGCAAGACCTCTGGCAAGTTCCGCCGACCCTTGAGGCAAAGATCGAAGGCACCAGAGAACGGCTAATTCTATACTTCGACTTTCAGAGGCAAGGGGATGAAAAGCTTCTCCGCGTTCGGAAAGAGCCATCATCAGGGTTTGGAACTGTTGTTGACTTCCTTTTTGTGAGGGGTCGTTCTGGTTCCAGATAAGCGGAACCGGGGCTTTATAATCTTCACCACCGGAAAGCAGGTGATGAAGTTGCTCGTGCTGCAGTTGCATAGGAGCATCGTAGGGATCGTGTGCGAGATAAAGGGTCTGATAATGCTGAACCTCCTGCCATCGTTCTTGCGAAGAGAGAAGGGTGATGAGGCAGGAAAGGGCGTTCAGGAATTGGGTTTCGATCTCGGACTGGAATTGGGTGAGCCAATCTATCTGCCCGTCCCAGGAGAAAACCCCTTCGTAAAGACCGACAGCATTCTCAAGGAGCGAAATTCGAACCCCAGTCTCTGAGGTTTTCGCGGAAGCCAAGATATTCTCTTGAAACTCCCAGAGGTCACACCGAAAGACGGAGCGATTTAGAAGGAGCGTATTTTTACTTTTCTTGAAGATCGGGGCTTCCTCATCCGTTCCAGGGAGGGCTTGATTCAGAGAAAACAGTGCCACTCGTAACTGATTACTTGCCTCTTCCCGGTTTTCTACCTCTTGAAAAATATGGGCCGAAATGACTTCTCGTCGTACGGGAGCATTTTGGGTCGCCAGATACGCAAGCAATAAACGTGCACTTGAGCGGGTTGTCTGAATGGTTTCCTGATCGACGCCAGTGAGACTGAAGGAACTCAGAAGTTTAAGGTGCCACATGAGACTGACCTCCGAGAGCGTTATGAGTAAGAAATTAAAAATAAAGTGAGTTGCCTCTCTTTATTCTTCTACCAGTCGTGCAAGTCCTTTTTTAGAGGTGAAAAAATCAAAAAAATTCGGTTTTCGCTTAATTTTGTAACGCTACTGTAATGTTCTGCGATCTATTTTATCTCGCACTACTTTCCAATCTTTCTGGGTGCGTCATTTTTAGAAAAATCGCTGATGCTCAAAGGACACTTTATGCGCTCAAATTTCAACTTCTACGCCGCGTTACGCTTTCTCTTCTCTGCAATGGGTGTGTTCTTGTTGACTTCGGTGACCAGCAATGCTGCGAATGCTCAGTATGCAATTTTTCGCACGAACACGACGATTGATGCAGGGGATCCCACCTACGAAGACTTTGACATCATTGTGGACAACTGTACGGTGACGATTAACGGCACGCACTATTTCTCAAGTCTGACAATTCAAAATAATGGAGTCGTCACGCACTCTCCGAATGCGTCCCAACCTCTCGTGCTTAATATTCTTTTTGATATGACGATTTTTACTGGGGCGAAACTCGACGTTTCCGGCAAGGGATACCCCGCTCGTACCGGACCAGGGCGTGGTGAGGGGGGGCTCGGAGATACCGATGGAGGCGGGGGGGGAACTTATGGAGGTACCGGAGGTAAATACGTCTTCTCTGGAAGTATTCCCTATGGGGCTGCACTGAATCCTCTGGACTATGGGAGCGGTGGCGGTGGCGCGGGGGCGGGAGCAGGGGGAGGCTCTGTTTCTGTGAATGTGATCGGGTCTCTCACCGTCAATGGCCTTCTGTCTGCGGATGGATCGGATTATGTAAGTAATTATGGCGGCGGTGGAGCAGGAGGAAGCATCAATCTATCGGCAGATACGTTCGCAGGGAATGGAGTGATTTCCGCTCGTGGGGGCAATGCGGGTGGTGGCGGCGGGGGGGGAGGGCGTGTTTTCATTTCTACAAACAACAATTCATTTTCTGGTGCCCAGCGTGCCTTTGGAGGAACGGGTAATGGTCAGTATGGGGGAGCGGGCACCATTGTCACCAAGCTACCGTCGCAAATCTACGGCAACCTTCTACTGGCAAATCTTCGCTCGGACGTAACAGTAGCCACCACCGATATTGTCGGCGAAGTCAGATTCGATAATGTCCGCATTTCTACAGGGGCCTCGTTAAGCCACCCTGTAGGGAGGCTCGGAGCCCATCTAACCGTTACCGGCAATTTAACGGTGGATCAGGATGCTTCGATTAACGTTGGGGGCAGAGGATATGGACCCAGAATGGGACCAGGAGCCGGTCGAGGCGGTGCTCTTGATTCCTACTGTGGAGGAGCTGGCTATGGAGGAAACGGGGGGGTCTACAATTTCGTTGGAGGTTCTCCTTATGGTTCTATGTATACTCCTACTGATTTTGGAAGTGGGGGTGGGGGACTTGGAGGCTTCGGAGGGGGAGCCATCTTTCTGTCGGTCAATGGAAATTGCACGATCAATGGAATTGTTTCCTCAGATGGCTCTGATAAAACTGGAAATTATGGAGGGGGTGGCTCGGGGGGAAGTATTTTCATTATGAGCTCCGGGTTTGCAGGAAACGGAGTTTTATCTGCGATTGGCGGGGCTGGGGGAGGAGGAGGTGGGGGAGGACGGATCGCTGTCATCGCCACAACCACGACTTTTACGGGGACGCAGCGGGCCTACGGTGGAACTGGTAATTCTCAATATGGAGGCGCAGGTACCATTCTCAAAAAGAGTCCTGGCCAACTATACGGCGACGTGCTGATTTCAAATGCGACAGCCGACTACGTTAGTGCAACCACGGATTTTGAAGGAGATATCTATTTTAACAATCTCCGTGTGTCTAAAGGAGCCTATTTAAGCCATCCCGCTTATCCTGAGGGAAAAGGGAACGGAGAAACGGCACCCCAGTCAGGTTTTCATCTTCATGTCTTGAGCAACTTAATTATCGATCTGGATGGCTACATCACCGCGAAGGGAAAAGGATTTGGAGCACGATTGGGGCCGGGAGCAGGTGCGGGAGCTACCTCCGACCTCTACAGTGGGGGAGCCGGTCATGGAGGAAACGGTGGAACCTATACGTTTGCGGGTGGTGGCTCTTATGATTCCATTCAACTCCCCCTTAAGATGGGCAGTGGTGGCGGTGGCGGGGGAGGTGCTGGGGGAGGAGCCATTCGGCTTTCCGTAGGCGGATCGCTTATGGTCAATGGAGGTCTGATCGTTGACGGTCTGCCTAATTCTGTTGCTTATGGAGGGTGCGGTTCCGGAGGAAGTATTTACGTGACCACCTCATCTTTGACAGGAACAGGGTTGATTTCTGCCGTTGGGGGAAGTGGGAGTGGCGGCGGCGGCGGAGGCGGTCGCATTGCACTTTACTCTTCCACAGATACCTTTACGGGAACGAAACTTGCCTATGGCGGAAGCGGTAACGGTCAATACGGAGGCGCAGGAACGATCCTTTCTAAACGCGCTTCCCAAGCCAATGGTGACCTTGTCATTGCTAACTTGCAGAACGTTACCAGCATTGCGTCTACCGATTTAGTGGGCGAACTCCATTTTGACAACATTCAGGTTACATCCGGGGGGGTGCTGAGCCATCCGGCGGGTCTATCAGGATTTCATCTTGTTGTCTCCCAAAACCTCATCGTCGATCCCGATGGAAATATCAAATTGGATGCACGAGGTTATTCTGCTCTGAGTGGACCGGGACATGGAGACGGAAATGCAGGCGACACAAGTTGCGGCGGAGCCGGGTACGGCGGTCCAGGAGGGATGGGGGACAACTTCTTTGGAGGGAACACTTACGGCTCCAGCACGGCTCCAGTGAGCTTGGGAAGTGGGGGAGGGGGGACCGGCGGGGGGACCGGCGGGGGAGCCGTTCGCATTACGGTTGGAGGCACTCTCACGGTCAACGGTCTGATTTCTACGGGTGGAAAACAGGGGAGTAGCTTTGACAATAGCGGTGGAGGGTCGGGCGGTAGCATTTTCCTCTCGACAAATATTCTTCAAGGAACCGGCATCGTCACGGCACCGGGGGGCAATGGGTATGACCGGGGCGGTGGGGGAGGCGGTGGGCGGGTTGCTTTCTACGCCGTAACAAATACCTTCCCGGTAGCGAATGTCCGTGTTCCCGGAGGGACGAGCAATCGTCGGAACGGAGGCGTCGGTACGATCTTCTACGGTCTTTCCTATCCGATCTCCGGAAAGATCACACTCCAGGGACGGGCCGGGAACAATGCCCTGGTCACCTTTGAGGTTCACCCGCTGGACGGTTCCCCCGTATTTTCTCAAACCCTCATTCCAGCGGTTGACGGCTCCTTCGTCCTTTCGGGGCTTCCCGCTGGAAACTATTCTCTCCGGGCCAAAGCCAGCAAATGGCTTTCAGCGAATGCGCGGGCCAACACCACGATGGGAGCTGTTTCAGGACTCAGTTATTTCTTGCTGGGCGGAGATACCAACAACAACAATGTCGTGGATGTGGATGATCTGACCAACGTGCTCAACGTTTACAACACCGCTCTGGGAGACGCTCTCTACAATCCCAATGCGGATGTCAACGACGACGGCTTTGTGAATGTGGATGACCTGACCTTAGTACTCAGCAACTACAATGTCACTGGACAACGCCGAAAGTAATCTGGGGTTGGGAAAGGATACGCGATGAACGCCAGGGTCAACGTCAACACGCTGCGTCAGTGGACAGCGGGGATAATCTGCCTCCTTCTTCTTAGCTTCAGCCGTCTGGGAACCGCTCAGGCCCGCGTGTGGGCCTGGGGAGACAACACCGCAGGGCAGCTCGGCACAGGAGACCTCACCGATGCCCTTCTGCCCACTACCTCCGGCCTGACAGGATATGTCTCTGTCGCCGGAGGGGGCTATCACAGCCTTGCCCTTAAAGCGGATGGTTCCGTCTGGGCGTGGGGATACAACTCCTGGGGACAACTCGGAGACGGAACCCTTCTGAACCGATCTTCTCCCTCTAAAACGCCCCTGCTTTCCGGGATCAAAGCCATTGCAGGCGGCGGAGGACACAGCCTGGCTTTACGCAGCGACGGCACGGTGCTGGCCTGGGGGAACAATGTTGCCGGACAGCTGGGGATTGGGGTTAATTTCGATCAATCGCTCCCGCTGCGAGTAAGCCGGTTGAAAGGGATCACAGCCATTGCCTCTGGCTACGACCATAACCTGGCTCTCAAATCGGATGGCACCGTCTGGGAATGGGGCTACGATTACTACAGTGACACGGCGGGCACACAATCTTCGCGCTATGTTCCTGTTCAACTTCCCACTCTCACCAACATCGTTGCTATTGCTGCTGGCTACGACCATAACCTGGCTCTCAAAGCGGACGGCACCGTCTGGGCATGGGGAGGCAATCAGTGGGGGCAGCTCGGCGACGGTTCGACACTGCCCCGCTCAACCCCCTTTCGATTACAGGGCTTGAACGGAATTCAGTCCATTGCCTGCGGCGGTTTTCACAGCCTTGCGCTTCGAACCGATGGCACGGTGCTGGCCTGGGGAAGCAACGTTGTCGGACAGCTCGGTCTCGGAATGGACACCGATCAAGCGGTGCCGGTCCCGATTCCCGGACTTTCCAATATTCGCCGTATTTCAGCAGGAATTTATCATAGTCTGGCTTACACGAGAACCGGAGGTGCTTACGCCTGGGGTTACAATGGGTTTGGGCAGCTGGGCATCGGCTCGACGGAAAATCAGTTGGTTCCAACCTTGCTGAGCAGCGTTACCGGGGTTGTTTCGATAGCCGGGGGAGGCGGGGATGAGTACAGCGGGCACACCCTTCTGGTTTTATCGGATGGTTCGCTTCGAGCGAGTGGCGACAATGAGGTTGGGCAGGTCGGGGATGGAACAACGACGGATCGAAATGTCCCGGTGGTGGTGAGTGACGTGGCTCAACCGGTCGCAGTCTCCGCAGGATTTTATCACAGCCTGGGGCTGGCAGCAGATGGTTCCGTCTGGGCCTGGGGAAGTAACTTTTACGGTCAATTGGGAAATGGAGCCACTACCGACAGTGTAGACCCGGTGAAAGTGGTGGGGTTGACCGGCGTTCAGGCTCTTGCCTCCGGCTACAATCATAACTTAGCTCTGAAATCGGATGGCACCGTCTGGGCCTGGGGGAACAATTCCTTTGGGCAACTGGGGGACGGGGGAACGACCGACCGGAAACTTCCGGTTCGCGTGGTTGGTCTGGCGAATATCGTTGCTATTGCCTGCGGCTACGACCACAGCCTTGCGGTGAGGAATGACGGAACGGCGTTTGCCTGGGGGCGGAACCAGTGGGGACAGCTTGGCGATGGAACGCTGACCGATCAATCCGCTCCGACGGTTGTAACCGGACTTGCCAATGTCCGTGCCGTTGCAGGCGGAGGGACGTTTAGTTACGCCCTCACTTCAGACGGAAGAGTCTTTGCCTGGGGACGAAATCAGTACGGGCAGCTTGGCGACGGCACCACGACCAATCGAAAAATACCGGCAGTCATTTCCAGGCTAAGTGGAGTCACAGCGATTGCGGGCGGCTTTAATCATGGACTGGCACTGACTTCCGATGCTACCGTTTGGAGCTGGGGTAATAACGCCTATGGACAATTGGGCGATGGCACGACTCTCACTCGATTAGTTCCGATTCGGGTCGCCGGACTGACCGAGGTCCGTCAAATCGCTGGCGGAGGCTTTGGCTCTCTTGTCCTCAAATCCAACGGCACCGTTTTCACCTGGGGCGACAACTACTTCGGCGAGATTGGCGACGGCACCACCATCTTGCGTACCACCCCCACCCAGGTCTCTGGTCTCACGGGAGTGACCGCGATTGCTGCCGGTCGTCTTTTCAACCTTGCGGTAACCCCGAACGCCGCCGTGATGAAGCACCGTTTCCTGTAGCCTGTTTTCCGATTCTTAAACTCGCTAGTTTCAAGGTGGTGATCATTTCCCTTCTCTTCGATCACACCGAACGATCTTTCTGAATGCCTTGCAGGGGATACCCATATGAAACCCATGTCCTTTCGCGTTCCGTTCCTGTTTATGGTCGCCTTCCTGCTCTCAGCAACGGCCTTGGAGTCAGGGATCGCTCAAACCTCCGTCAGAAACCCGAAAAGGACGGAAACGCATTCTTCCTCTCCCCCCTTTCTGAGTCTGCTGGATATCGGAGGACGACTACGTGAGCCTCTGTCCCGGAAAACCGTGCGCGTATGGCAAGCCGAGGCAAACGCTCAAACGACCTCCCCCCTCCGAAGGGCTCAGCGGTGGGTGTGGCTTGGAGAGTGGGAGCTTGCCGAAAAACAGGAGCCCAAGAAAGCCCTCGCTCTCTTTGAAAAGGCGCGATGCCTCTCACGCCCCCCGGAAGTTGTTTACGGCGTGGCGCGGTTCGATACCGCACTGACCCTGCTTCAATCCGGACATTATGCAGCGGCGAAAACCGAGTTCGGTCAGCTGCTGGAACGAAACTCAAAAGTACGCGGGTTCGATGTGCGCACCTGTGCCCTCTGGTACCGTCATGCAAGTGCCTGTGCTGGCTACCATGAAGTCAATCGAAAATTAGGAATACCCGAAATCGGAGGGCTGGACCCCCTCTGCGGCCCGGCAGCCCTGGCGACCTGTCTTCAGAGCCAGGGGCTGCTGTGTGAAAAAAAGGTGGTGCTGGCGAACTGCCGCATGACGGGCTTTGGCGCGACCATGCATGACCTGGAAAAGGCTGCCGAACGTCTGGGGGCGACGGCCCATACCGTCTCGACCGATGAAGAAGGCTTAAAAGCCCTTCCAATGCCCGTGATCGCTCATGTTGAAAACGACCATTTTATCGCAATAATTCAGGCCGATGAGCATTACGTCACCTATGTCTGTTCCGATTGTGGAGATTGGCCCGGCGGGGACATTCGGCTGACGTGGAAACAGTGGCGAGCGATGAATCCGGGACTGTACATGACGGTTTCTCGCCAGGGAAGTCCAGCCGACCGTCTTATGCAAGAAGCGTTGTGCTCCCCCCAAACACGGCGCAACGGAGTCGAACTCGCCTCCCATCATAGTCTTTCCCTAGCCTACAAAAAGAGGCTTTTGAGGCTAAGAGGACGATTGGCGGCTTATGTCAATCCAAACGTCTACTGCGGGTATCGGCCCAACTCTCCGAAATGCCCGTCGGGGGTGATCTGTCCCGTGGATGGTCCAGGCGGCTCTGGCAATGGAGGGGATGGAAACCCCGGAGACGACGGTCCGGGAAGCGGAGATGATCCGGGGAACGATGGAAATCCCGGTGATGATGGGCCTGGTTGTGGTGATCCGGTCAATCTGGCCTCAGGCGAAGAAGAATATCATCCGAGGGCAGACCTCCATGTCTATAACCCCCAGGGCCCTTCGGTTTCTTGGAAACGAATTTACGGAAGTCTACGCTCAAATTTAGGGGGCTACTACCAATTCGATGACCACGGTACGGGCTGGTCGCATCAGTACAATCTGCTCACCTATGTGATGGGAAGTCAAATTCATCTTGTGTTTCCAACCGGGTCTCAGTACACGTTTACGGGTGGATACGTTCCTGATGCCACTCGTCCCCAGGTCGATTGCCTTTGCGATACGCTGGGTGTGCCTATGCTGGTTCGATGGGAATATCTCGGAATGGCAGGCTATCGCTTTACGGTGCTTCATTCCAACCATAGCAAATGGATTTTTTCTTCGCTGAATCGGTCTCGTGACGGCAACCCCGCTTATTCGCTGGAACAGATTGTCAATCGCACAGGGCAAGCAATCCATTTCATCTATGATGGCTATGGCCCCCTGACCCCAGGAAACTCGGCGGGATTTCCGCTGCTCGTCAGCATTCGCGATGATGCGAACCAGCCGTTGATTACGATCTCTCGCTCTCGGGACGGAAAAGCGAATATCACCCTGATTTCAGACCGTTATGGTCGAAGCGTCCTCTACAAAAACCAGCACTTTGCCAATCTCAACGTTCCAAATGGCTATCCGCAGTCTCAGGAGGAGATGACTTTTGTGTCCCAGATCGCGCCGACCGGGACGATCACTCCGCCGATGCGCTACCAGTACGGGTACGCGCTTGTTTCCAATGGAGAGGGGAGTGAGCAGACCGCAGCACTAAAAACCATTACCGTGCCTTCCCCGACGGGAGCAGGAACCAGTACGGCCACCCTGAACTATAATGGGGGCATTTTCATTTCGAGTTTGGTGGATGGCAATGGAAACACCCGCACTTATCGTCAGGTGGATGCGCTCCATACGGAAGTCACGGTTGCCAACGCGCAGGGAGTGGTCGCATTTACCTACACCTCCGAGTTCGATAGTCAGATGCGGTCTAAAGCCCGCAAGATCGGATCGCAGGGGGTTCTGACGGGTTCCACTCAATACAATGCCGCAAACTATATCCGTCCGGATTCGGTAACGGATGGCAATTCCAAAACGACCTCTTATCAATGGGATCAGTTTGGGAATTTGCTGAGTGTTACCACGCCACGCGGGGCTGTTACGGTTTACACCTGGGACTATTCGGCTTCTCCGCTCGGCGACCTCAAGAAAGTGCAGACGTTTTCCGCTGCCGGAAACCGTCAAACGCCCACGACCTTCACTTATTATCAGCCAAGCGGCCTGATCAAAACCCTCTCGTCCCCCCGGCCCGGCTCAACCGATGGTATCTCTACGGTAACGAGCAGCTTCACCTATGACGCGCTGGGCAATCTCCTGTCCGCTTCCACACCGGGAAACAACGCCACCACCACGATTGCCACCACCTACAACTACACCACTGACGGAAACTACAGTCAGGCTGCGGCGATGGGGCAGCCCCTGACCTCCACCAACAATCTGGGGAAAACCACTCATTTTCGTTACGACAATCGCGGCAGACTCACCCAGCGTCAGGACGCGCTGGGCTACACCACGAGCTATGCCTACAACAATGCCGACCAGCTGAGTCAGACCGACTCCCCTTACGATCCGGTTCCCGCCAATACCGTTCCCTGGCGCACGGTCACCCGCTATTCTTACTTCTATCCTGGAAGCCAGTTGCAGAAGGTCGAAGAGTATCAGGTCAATAAAACGACCGGCACGGCAACCCTTTTCCGCCGTGTGCTCTACGGCTATGGGAAAGAGGGAGAGTTCCGCACGGTCAAAGGAAGTGCCCAGAACGCCGCTTACGATTACGACGGGGCCTATCGCCTCCAGACCCTGACAGACGGCAACGGCAATCCGACCCTTTATGCCTACAATGATGAGGGGTACTTGAAAAGTGTTGTCTACCCGAATGGAGACACCTTCCAGTACCCGGATTATGACCCGAACGGGCGTCCGAAAAAGCGTATTGACGGGCGGGGGATTGTCACCCTCTATCGCTACGACGATCCCGACAATGGCTTGACCGACATCCAGTACCAGAATAGTTCGCTTTTCCCCGGCATTGACCAACTGAACGTCAACCTCAAGTACGATGAGTACGGCCGCTGGGCAACCGTGACCGATGGCTCCGGGCGAATGAGTTACGGCTATGATGACCGAAATGTGCTGACGGGAACCACCACCGCCTATAAATCGCCTACGGGAACCTTTCTCCCCAACAGCCCGATTACCTACGCCTTTTACCCGGATGGCTCACGCCAGAGTATGGGAACACCCGCTGGAACCTTTACCTATCACTACGACGAGATAGGGCGAGCAAAAGACCTGACGAACCCGTTCAATGAAACGTTTTCGTGGGGATATGGGGACAATAACTGGCTTGCCTCACAACGGTTGGGCAATGCCGCCATTACGACCTACTCCTATGCTCCCGGATATGGCTGGAAAACGGGGGTCACGACCCGAAAACTGGATGCGGGAAGCACGTTACTCTCTCAGTTTACGGGACTCACCTACGATCCGGCGTACAATCTGACCTCGGTTGGAGCGTCACTTCCTGCCGCACCCACCTACAGTGGGCAGACCTCTTACGAATACGCCTCGATGACGGCGGTTCCCTCTGAGTCGAAAGATGAACTGAGCCGGGAGACTTCAACGCGAGGCGGAGGCTACGATTCGGCATTTCGGTACGATGCGGCGGGAAACCCGTTGCTCTTTAAGGGCGTAGACCCGACCAACGGCAGCGGCTACAACGCGGCGAATCAGAACCCTGTTTTTGGCTATGACAAAAACGGCAATCCCACGAATTACAAAGGGGTGGCCTGTGCCTATGACCCGGAAGACCGCCTCACGAAGTTCGGGAACGCGCTAACGGCGGGCTATTCGGCAACAGGACTTCGGGCCTGGAAGCAGTCGGGGAACGTTAGAACCTATTTCCTTTACGATGGATTGACCCCCGTGTGTGAGCTCGGCGCGGACGGAAGCGTTCTTGCCACCAATACGTTCGGGGCAAATGGATTGCTGGCGAGACGTTCCTTTTCCGCATTGAAACCCGTCAGTGGACTCAAGGGGGCCGAGCCGGAGGTGGGGGAACGGATTTCCGTGACTGCTGCTTCCTCCGTGTTCTATACCTTTGACCAACAGGGCAGTGTGGCTCAGCGGCTCAACCCGGACGGAAGCATTCGGTCTTCTCATCTGTTCGATGCGTTTGGAGTGAGTGCTTCTATTCTGCCCGATCCCTTCGGATACAATGGGCAGTGGGGCTACTATTCGGATGGTGAAACGGGGCTGTATCAGCTGGGGCATCGGTATTATGACCCAAGCACAGGGCGGTTTCTAACCCGAGACCCGATTGGATCCAGGGGTGGAGTTAATCTCTACGGACACGTAGGAAACAATCCGATAAATTGGAGTGATCCTACTGGTTATCAGGTAGCGGAAACTGCGGCGGCTGGTGCTTGCCTTCTTGACCCGCCTTGTGCGGCGGCAGCTATTCTCATTGTTGGAGCAACTTACTGTGCCACCCATCCACCAAAATTTCCGAACTTTCTGTCTTCTGATAACAGTGGAAGTGATGCCGGGGGTAAAGAAGGAGATCGTAACCCAAATCAAGACCGGAAGCTGACGGATGATGAGATCAGAAAGTTACAAAAGGGTGGTGAAGACCCACATGATCTCAAAGAAGATGTAAATTCGGGGCAACGTGATTTATATAAAGATAAAAATGGAAACATTTATGTCAAACCTAAAGGGGGAAGTGGACCTGGAGAACCAACAGGCTTAAATATCAATCACTTTTAGTGACTATTTCTACTCAACTTGCTATCCTATAGGTCTGATAAAATATCAACAAGTATTAACTTCCGAGAAGTCTTCGGGTTGCTCAGTGACTTGAAGATAAGTCATTTTTGCAATAAAGTGCTTACTTTAAGATATATGAGGTAGCGAGTTAAGTGGTAACTGCTCACGGTTATTGTAGGAATTTACTCCGTTAGTCTCAGGAATAAGTTCCTGCTCTCAATAGCATTCCGCTGTGTGCTTCGCACACCAAAAAGGCGAAATTACAGCAACCTTAGACAGATACGTTGAGTGAAAATTTATGAACAATACGAATAATGACGAGATGAACGTAATTCGCGTTGCTTGCCATGAAATAATTTCGCCTGTTTGGTCTGTAACAGAACAAGTATTTTCTAGACACAAGCCTATTTTTAGTAATGATGGTATGCCCATTCATGCTGGGATACGTTTCGATCCGACTGTCGAACAATGGACTGTTTATTTTTTGCTATATGATCAGCCATATTATTTTGCTGTAGTCATCTCTAAGTATCCTACTTTTTGTGTTCAATCAGTGTATATTGAAGCAAATATAAGAATTACATTGAAAATTACAAGCAAAACATCAACGCTAGAAAACACGGTTTTTTTCGCGAGAATTGCTCCTTTTATGTCAAAGTCCAGAATGTCCAGAAATGAGAATGAGGATTTAGATGAGAACACTTGGATATTTGAACATCAAAAGGAAATACCTGGGAGTTTTAATGACAAACTAGAAAGTTTAGTTTCCTGTTTGGGTGATATAGGATTTATATCTGCAGAAGTTTCCCCTGAATGCAATTTAGTCTTATCCGTATATTATCAGGCTTACTGGGCTTGGCCAGGAGGGCTTCACATTGATAAATATACTATAAAAAAGTTATTTGATTTTGGCATTGCTTTAGATGTTGATATTTATACAACAGGTCCAGATGTTTGTTTTCCCTCAAAGGACGTATTATAGAAAAAACTGTTCGTCCAGCGGTTGCCTACACTTCCCAGCATCGCATTCATCAGAACCTGACCTCCGGATATAGACAGATATCTTCTTAACTAATTCGATGAGCGATCAAGCCCAAATAACCGCAATAAAGAAGAGGAAGAAGGCAATAAATCGTTCCCGCCCACAAGAAACAAACGTTCCTCCGGGTCAGAAGCGAGGCTCTGAAGTTCCGGTGCAAAGCCGCCGACCGAGAACACAATGCAGGTCGAACGCTCTCGCCATTTCGCTTCGGGCAGTCCCGCAATTTTCGCTCGCAACTGGCTATACACACCCAATCCAATCGCTTTGTTCGCGCTCCACTTGCACTCCCCGAACAAGTAGCCTCCGTCCTCCAACTCCGCCATGATATCGAGCTCGATCTGACCGTCCCGGCTCCAGTAGCGACCAAGGTGTCGAATCTTTAACCCCAACTTCTCTCCGGCATATCGCTCTAGCCACTGAGTACAAACCTCCTCGAAGACGTTCAGTCCCAGATAGTTCGCCAGATGGGGAGCCACCCGTTCTTCGTACACTCGCTTCGGGTCCGAGAACTGAAGCGTACTGGAGAGCGGAGCAACGAACCGATACCAGAACGCCAGAAACGGATCGGCGATACAGTGCAAAGCCCTTCGATCCGTCGTGTCCCCGAACGGCAGCTCCCGCCTCACCCAGCCCAACTCTTGCAGGGTTTTGAGATAGAAAGAGAGGGCTCCTTTGTCCACGCCCGTGTGTTGCTGAATGCGCCCGAACTGCGTTTCGCCGGAGGCAATCGCCCCCAGTACGGCGTTGTAAGGAGCAGGGTCACGGATTTGTTCACTCCCCAGCAGAAAGCGGACTTCGTTTTCAAGGACGGCGCGGGGTCGCATCAAGAGGGCAACGATCTCTTCTTCCATCGGGCGAGAGGTATCTACCAGCGCATGATACCGCGGGGTTCCGCCCAGAACCCCGTACATCGTGAGCTTCTCTTCTAGACCATAGTGAGGGCTCTTTGCGTAAAATGCGGCGGCCTCTTCGTACCGGAGAGGATCGAGCAAATGAATGCCCCCATTGAAGCGACCGAACAGCGGGGCACTTTCCGCACCCAGAGACGCCATTGCCGAAAGTTGCGATCCGCAGAGAACCAGAAAGAGGGGAGAATGAATTCCCTCCCGATCCCACCACGCTTGCAACAGGGAAGGAAGTTCGGGAGTTTGAGCGACGAGATACGGAAATTCGTCTAAAATCAGCGCGAACCGACCTTTCTGATGATCACCCTCTACCGAGCTAGTCTCTAAGCCTGCTCGATTTCGCGCTTCCCCGGAAACGTAGCGCAGGAGGGCACTCCACGAAACGGCGAGGTCAGAGGCGGAAACCCCGGAAGAAGGCAGAGCCTCCAGCACTTGTTCGGCAAGGGCGAGTCGCTGGGTCAGCACGGTCGTTTGCTCCGCCAGAAAATAGCAATGCGGTTTCGCGGCTTCCTTGCCTGTAACGCCCGCGGTGAAGTAGCGTTGGAGCAAATAGGTTTTGCCTAACCGTCGTCGTCCATACAGAAGCGTCATCTGTCCCCCCTTGCCGGAATGGTTCATCGCACGGTCGAGGGCGGCGAGTTCGTGAGTGCGGTTAAAGAAGGGATCGGGATTGCAGGTGGAAAAGGACATGGGTTTACCTTATCTTAGTTCATCAAACAGCTTGGTAGAAGCAGTATGAGCTGCTCAACCTCAGCTTGCCTGATTATACTTGACTTAAGTACGTTTTGCAAAGTCCTACTTTTGTAAAATTTTTGTCACCTCCTCTCCCCACTGTTATGCGTAATAACGTCCTTTCCCAGGTGCACACAGTCTGGGACTTTATCTTAGGGCTTAAATCGTAAAGTACGGTCTACCTGGGAAGCCGTCGTACAGTTCCGCCGGAGTCGACAACTCTGAGAAGTGTTGCATTGCTACCCTTTAGAATTTTGGGCGGTCGCGCAGTTTGCGGCTTGCACGCTGTTCTCAAGCGAAGCAAGATTGAGAGCGAGTCCGTTTACGGAGATTGCTTTATGAAAACCAGTCGAGACAGAAACCAGAGCACTACAAAACGTACCTTACAAACAACGATACTTCTGGAGGGCTTACCCGCGCCGTAGCATTTTGTTCACAAGCCAAGTAATTTCATGTGCATACTCTTTTTAAGAAATGCACTCGGCTCCTCCTTGGGGTCAACGGACTTTTGCGCTCGGATTTCGGCATCTTCGCCTTCTTTTCATTTGCCCAACTTCGGTACCGATAATGCCAATTATGGGAACCTAAAGGAGGAATTTCCCCAACGTTTCCAGAAACTTACGAAAACGCCCCCATTTTTAGAGAAGGGGAAGGAAACGGGCGAATGAGAGCAGCGGAGGACAGACCTCTCTTGATGAACACAAATTCCGTAGCAAAATCAGACGGTTTGAGCGTTTCATTTCTGGTTGAAATCTGACCCCGTTTTTGGGTTGATGCTTGATTGAATTTTGATGACTTTTATGCTATCCTGAGCCGTGTCAAAATCCTTTTCAGAAATGAGAGTTCGAATGCCCCAAACCCTTGCCTCGAAAACCCTGACCCTGCGCCTGACGCCTGAACTCTACTCCGCCGTCCAGACCGTCGCTCAGCAGCGTGCGATCAGCCTCAACACCCTGTTACAGGAGAGTCTCGCGTCAATGCTACGTGAGGAGGAAGAGCGACAACGCTACAAAGATTACTCCCTGCTAGGACAGGAGCCCGAGATCTGTGACGTTGAGTATGCAGTCCCGGCTCAGGCGGAGGTGATGCTTCATGCCGACACCGTCTAATCCGGTGCAGCCCCAAGTGCACCCCGAAGTCCAACGCGGTGAACTCTACTGGCTGGACTGGAACCCTTCGCGTGGTTCTGAGCAGTCAGGAAGGAGACCTGCCCTCATCCTTCAGGAAAATGCGGCTTCTTCCAACCCCCGTTATCCGCTGACGATTGTGGCGGCAGTCTCCACGCAGGGACGCGCCATCGCTACTCACGTTGCCCTCGACCCCTCCCCGCTCAATGGGCTGCCCTCCCCCTCCTTTGTCAAGTGTGAGCAACTCCAAACGGTTTCCAAAGCGCGGCTTGTGGGACGGATCGGGAGGCTGGAAGAAGCGGAGATGGCCCAGGTGGAGAGTGCGCTGAAGAAAGTCCTGGCATTGCCGTGAAAGGGATACGAGGAACGATGACCCTGAAGACACAAGCCGATTTTCCTCCTGAGGGAAAGTTGGAAAAAAGAGAGACGCAAGACCTGGAAGAGAAGGAAGGCCCGCAAGAAAGAGCAGCGAGCGACCTGGTTCCCCTTGAAACGAATCGCAGTGCTTCCGTCGTTCGCTTTGTTGCGCCGGTAGATGCGGACAGTTTGGTGGATGCCCTTGTGGCGGGTCAGCTCTCCCCCCGAACCCGCCGTGCCTATGCCTCCGATCTTGCCGAACTCGTGTCGGTGCTGGAAGCGTGGGGGCTGAAACTGGAGGGCGTGACCAAAGACCACCTTCATGCCTACCGCGCCTGGCTCGCCGGGGAGGACGTGCCGGGTCTGGTGACGAAGGAAAAGCCGCTCGCCACCGCCTCCGTCTCCCGCAAGATTTCGGTCTGCCGCCAGTTCTTTGCCGAAGCCCTGGACCGGGGACTTATCGAGACCAATCCCGCCTCTCGACTTCGCGGCTTTTCGGTGAGCCAGGACAGCAAAACGCTTTCGCTGAGTAGAACGCAGGCGAGAGACCTGCTGGAGGGGATCGAGACCGAAACGCTGCTGGGACTGCGGGATCGGGCGATGCTCTCGCTGATGATCCGCACCGGCTTGCGACGGATGGACGTGATCGGGGCAACGCTGGGAAAACTGGGGAGGCGGGACGGGCACACGATCCTTTCGATGACGAGCAAGGGCAACAAGGAGCGGACGGTCAAGGTTCCCGTGGAAGTCGCCCGGCATCTCGACGCCTGGCGAGAAGGAGCAAAGGCGTCACGGGAAGAAAACCCGACGGTTCCCCTCTTCTGCCGGATCGTGAAGGTAGGACGGGGAGAAGCCGCCGTCTATAGGGTAGGAAGCGCGGGAAACGTTCCGCTCTCCGAAAAGGCGATCTGGAAGATCGTGGAGAAGCGCGTGAGGGAAGCGGGGATCGAGGCGAGGATTACGCCCCACTCCACCCGCCACACCTTTATCACCCTTGCCCTTGACGGAGGGGCGCCGCTGCACAAGGTGCAGATCGCCGCCGGGCATGCGGACCCGAGAACGACGGAACGCTACTGGCGCACCAAGGAAAACCTCGACGACAACGCCGTGGACTACGTTAAACTCGGCTAAGGAGGCTTAAACCTGCCCCAAATTCGCTGAAAAGAGCAGTGAAGAGCGGGGGGAAGAACCGGAAAAGGAGGAGATAGGAGAGGGAAATGACCGAAAATCGAGCCGACATCTTTGCCACCCCCACCCCCTTTGCCCCCGCTCCGGGCTTCCTGACGCGATGTTTTAAGGGCAAGCAACGAAAACAAGGGAGTTTTCCTAAGGAGAGCTCTTTTTCCGGGGAAGATTGCGCTTCTGAGAAGTGGTTCGGGAAATGCCCGTTCCTCACCTTCTAAAGTGTCCAGGATTTGGAGAATGAGTCATGTCATCTTCTTGCCTTCTCTTTCCGATCTTGATGCTGTGACAATATAGTTGCTTTTTGCCACTGTTCTTGAAAGTAGGATTCATCAACTTCTACCAGAAGCATATCATCCGAAATTTCGGAAAACAGGTTGAGAGTTAGGTTGCCGAAAGCGTCGCTTCCATCTAAATCTGCCCTCGGACAAAAACTAAGTGGGGCTCCTGAATAAACCCAGCACTCGTCGTAACGCTCCACTTGACGTATAACTTTATCAGCATCAACTTCAAGACATAGTTCAAAGTAATGTTCATTTTCTTCTAGCGCAAACTTGTACCAGTTCATTTTTGCCTCATATTTCTGCCATTAAGAGATCATAGATCAGTTGTACAAGTTGTGCTGTAGCATCGACTTTATGTGCGGCACTTGAACCACCAATACCTGAGCGGTAAGCCATGTCTGCACCAGTACCAAAGTTTCCTAGTTCGTTATCACGCTCACTCATTAATGAAAATTCAGCGGCTTCTCCTATATCATTGACCATGCCACCACCTAATTTTGACACCAAGACATTGATGTAATCGCACGCAAATTTCCATCTATCTGCTTTCGCAACAAGCTTCCACCCCACTTTAGTGATGAGTGGAAAACTATAATTTGCATCCACAGTTTCCACAACTTTTTTTATACGGCTAATAATCTCACTAATTGAGATGCTGTCCAAACCACTGCCGTCAAATTGGCATACAGGATTGCACTTGCAGTACATAAACCAATTCATTCTACTCATTGCTAGGTCTTGAGAGATAAACCTCCCCGTTGCGGGATCATAGTACCTGGCTCTCATGTAAATCAGCCCGGTCTCATCCTCACTCGTGTGCCCCAACGCTCCCACAAACTTTTGCTTGCTCGTTCCCCCTGAGTTCACGCCTCCACGAACTGCGCCGTACACATCGTACTTCCGGCTTGAGGTCACATTCCCGGACGGATCAACCTCACCGAGCGATGAGCCAAGCCCATCGTAGAGATACCACCGCACCGCTCCCGTGTCGTCTCGGCGGTACTCAGGACCTCTCGCCCCCACAAAATAGGTCGCTTTGTTGACCGCTCCCACACGCTCCCGCACCAGCATTCCGTTGTCGAGAACGGTGTCCGTCGTCACCCCGTTTATCGTACTCTGTCGCCGAAGCCCGTCTGAGCCGTATTTGTAGGTGCTCGTGTTTGCCCCAGAGACGCACTTCACCAAGCGGTTCTGTCCGTCCCAAGAGTTTACCCGCCCCCCGCCCGTGAGCGTGTTGCCGTCAAGGTCGTTGGTGTAAGCCGCTCCCGCCTTGCTCAGCAATCGGTTCGCGGCATCGAACGTGTAGCCTTCCGTCCCCGTTCCGCTATCGGTCTTGCTCGTTCGGTTGCCCATTGCATCGAAGAGGTAGGACTGCGTTCCTCCGTCGCCGTAGTCCACCGTCTTGAGGCGGTACTGCTCATCG
>CBDFFT010000003.1:0-46127 GCA_965246825.1 Chthonomonadaceae bacterium | reverse complement strand
CCGGTTTCAGCAGGCCCGGCGCGTTCGCGGCGGCGATCAGGGTTCCTTCTTCGCGGGCGTGGTCCGCTTGGTCTTGGCATCCGGCAGTCTGTTTCAGCAGCCGCTTTCCGTTGACGTTTATATAGCCGTTTTCCAGGTACATGGAGTAGGCGAACGCCATGCACCACGAATTACCAGGGGCGCAGCCGGCCTGCATCAGCCACCGCGAAACGTCGGGGCCGGTGTTCGTGTAGCCGGTTTCGCGGGTCCCGACCCATTTCTTCGCGTACTCAACGATCTTCGCCAGCGCCGCCGTTTTCTGGTCCGGTGTATACTGCCGGTTGTTCAGCGCGTCCGAGGGAACAAAAACCCTCTTACCTTCATTGACTTCCATGTATAAATCTTTCCTTGTTTCGTCTTTCCTTGTTTTGTGTTTCGTTGCTTCGTTTTTCGCCGTCCCTGCCGCAGTCCTAATTGGCACTGCGGCTGCGCTCACTGCTGCGCCGCCGGGGGGCGCTGGTAGGGCTGCACGGGGGGCAGGTAGCTTTGCAGTTGCCCAGCAATCGCAATGATAGGAACCCGCCAGTGGTCGGGCACAAAAGGGAGGAGTGCCCCGCCCGCGCCGAACAGGACGCAAAGGTAGGACAGGACCTTCGGCCAGGGGGTTTGCTTGATCGCGCCGCTCGCCTTCTTCTCGGCGTCAGCGCATCGCTTCTCGGCGTCAGCGCATCGCTTCTCGGCGTCAAGGACGCGCTGCGAATGAAGCACCGACAGCGAGCGGCGGAACGGCGCGGCGGCGTTCGGCTTCGTCATAACCTTGCCCCGTCAATCTTCCCGTTCACAAGGTTGATAATCCCTTGCTTGAACGCGGCAGTGGAGAGGATTTCGGGAACATAGAACCGGGTGATCGTTCCCGCGTACTCGTCCAGCAGCAGCGCAACCGGAGCCAGCGCAAGGTTGTGGCCGATAGCTACGTCAATCGCCTGCGTGATCTTGTCGGCGACGGCGGTTTTCGCTATCCCGAGCGGCAGCCGGTCGTCAATCCTGCCGACGTACTGCGCGACCAGGGTTTTCAGGACAGGCTTGCAATGGTCCAAAACCGCCTGCGCTTCACGTTTGACGTTGACGCGGCCAAACAGCTTGCGGAGGTCGTTGACAGAGAACAGTTTCATTAAGTTTCCTTTCAGTGATAAATCGTATCAATTCGGTGATGAATTGTATCAATGGTGGAGCAGGTGGGCCAAAATCGCCGACCCCAGAACGCCCGCAATCGCGATAGCGAAGGTGATCCAGTGGCCGAAGTCGCTTTTGGTTTCCGAGATATGGTCGTCTAGCTTCGCCTGCTGACCGTCAACCCGCCCAGACAGGCGGCCTACGTCCAGCAAAAGGCGAACCCAGTCTTCGTTGCGGAAGATAGCGAAGTCGCAAGCAAGCTGCTGAACAGCCCCTCCGACTTCTTTCATGCGCTCGCCATTCGTTTTAAGTCCGTCCATGATCGCGTCGTGATATTGCGATACCATATCGGGAACAGTTTTATGGGGCACGGGCCGCTGAAATTGTGACAAGCGAGTAGGCTGTGACAAGTGAGTATTCCTTTCCAAAGAAACAAAGACAGAGAAGCAAAGACAAAAAAGGGGACGCTCGTTTTGGCGAGCGTCCCCTTTTAGGTTCCGTTCCCGTTCAACTCACACCCTTTATATAGGTATAAGACGGGCTTTTCTGTAGGGCTTTTTAATCCCCAGCATTAATTTTGCAGGTCCGGCGCTAGTTTCTTACAGGGCCGGTGCTAGTTTCTGGTGCGGTTCTTCCCTTCTTTTTTCATAAACTGCCCCAGGACATATTCGCTGTTTTGGACCGTGTGCCAAAACGGGGACCCGATCTCCGGGACTGTGCCCTGCGGCGAATGAACCACGGCTTTAATCACCGGGTTCAGCCCCCCGGCGGCGGCTTTAAGGTTGTTCACCTGCTGATTTTCGCGGTTATGCCGGTTCGCCTTGTCGGCCACTTGCAGGAAGTCCCCCCGGCGCGTGACCAAAGCCGTTTTGCCGGTCGCGCCGACGAGTAAGGCGTTTGTGACCGGGCTGTTGATGTCCTGCATGACATTGTTGGTCAGGCCGCGCCCCACGTCCCTAAAGGCGTCCCTGGCGAAGCTGCCTTTGCCCCCGGTGCGCTTGTAGTCGTCAAGCACGTCCCCCGCGCCGAGAGTACGAAGCGGGCGCGTGACCGAAGGCGCAAACGACGACCCGCCGATATACAGCGCCTTCCCGTCCGTGTCTTTGCCGGCCTCCAAGTCAAACTTGTGGCCGTCCTTGTTGTCCCACGGCCAGTGCCCCGAGAGATAATAATTCAGCAGTGAGTACGTCAGGATCGTTCCCACCGCGCCGCGCCAAAGCGTTTCCGCCCGCCATAGCGCCGCCTGCCCGAAACTCTTGGCCGCAAGCCCGCTGCCGCCGGCAAGCTGCCGCGCTTCGGTAAGCTGCATCGGGAGCGAAGTCGCCGCGAACGGGTTCAGGTATCGCAGTTTTTCCACCAAGTCATCGGGCTTAGACGTATACTGCCCGAACTGATTTAAGAACTCGCGGGTACGTTTCGGGTCGGCGTCCCCTTCGGCTGCCTGCCTCACCTTCTCCATCAGGACGCGGGTACGAAGGTCAAAGCCCTTGACGCCCTTCCCTTCCGGCAGAGAGAACAAGAAGTCATGCGAGAAGTGGGCCACTTTCCCAAGCCCCGGAACCTTCGCCAAAAGCGACCGCGAATAAGCGTCGGAGAAGGCCCGGTCCGAGCCGGCGTTCGCTTCCATGACCCGCTGCAAGACGCGGACGTTCGCAGGGTCGCTCATGTCCGTATTCCACAGACGGTAAACGTGCCCGATCTTAGGCCCAAAGTAGGGGACCGCGCTTTCCAGCAACCGGCCCGCAAGCGCCTCCCCCACCGGCGGCACACTTGACGCCGCGCTGATCACCCGCCAGCTATGGCGGGTAAGCTCCTGCGGCGTCATAAGCTGCAAAGCGGTAGCGTTCCCGGCGAGCGCCTGCGCGGCTTCCACAGCGCTTGTGCGGGCCGGCAAGCGGATCGTCGCGTCCGTGAGGTCGTCGGCGACCTGCTTAGGCATCCCGATAGAAAGTGTGCGCGGGCCGCCGCGCCCCTTGCCGAAGTCGTATTCTACGATCCCTACGTCATGGACCTTGCCGCCGTAGGTGATCTGTTTCGGGATTTCGCGCCCAAAGCCGCTCGTGTAAGCGAGGCGGTTCCCGTCCGCGTCTCTTGCCTGTAAGATGTTCTTGTAGAACTGTTTCAGGTTCGCTTTTCGCAGGTCGTCCGTGACGCTGTGCGTGAGGATTTCCCCGAGATCGCGCGAATACTCCTGCGCCGTCCCGGTCGCTTGCCGCGCGAAGCGGGAGCCTTTAAGCCGCTGCCGCGCCGCGATTGGGCCGCTGGTCGTAGACTTCGGCGCATCTTCCCGCAGCGGGTTCCCGTCGGCGTCCCGCTTGGCAATCAGGGACATGAAGAAGTCCCCTTCCGTTTCGGCGAGCTTCATGCGCGGCGTCGTGAACAACCGAAGGCTCTTGACATAGTTCTGCGGGCCGGCCTGCCAGCGAAGGATTGCTTGCCCGATCTTCGGGTGCGCTTCAATCTCGGCGACCTCCTCATCCGTGAGCCTCTTGATCTGCGCGGTGTTGACTTCCCGTTCGTCCGGGTGCAGCAGGGGAAGATTAGAGAGTGTTTGCTGCGCGGGCGACGCCGCCGCCGTCTTGCCGAGGTCGGTTCCTTCGGCGTCAAGCGTCTGCTGCGCTTCTACTTTGGCCGCCTCAATCTGCCGGGCGCGTCGGTCAAAGGCGTAGTCAATAAAGCGGTCGTACTCTGCCGGCGACAATCCCTCGCGGACGAACTGCGCGGTGTAGTGTGCGTAGGTCCGGCCCGAAGCGTTGGACGCAACAAGTTCGTTCAGCGCGTCCCCGGCGGACTTGTCCACGGAGTAGGAACCGCGATACCTGCCGTCGTGAGTGAGGAACTTCGCCTGGTCCGTGACGGTTGCGATCTGTGCAGTCAGGCGGTCGCCGGCGTGTTCCAGAACGTCCGACATTGCTTTCCCGCCGAACATTCCGGCGCTGCTGTCAAGGTGAATACCGAACATGCCGCCGGTTTCTTCCTTGATCGGCTGAACCCGAACGTGGATACGGTTATCCGGCGACAAGGCGACGGAGAGTTCATGGCGGCCTTCACTCACGCGGTAAGTCATTGTCTCGCCGCCCTCACCGTCTCGCCGGAAGATACCGCCGTATCCGTTCGCCGAATGTTTCTCTAGGAGCGTCCGCATAAGGTCCGCGCTGGTCTTCCCGCCGGGGAGCTTGCCGTCCGCCGTGAACGTCCCGGTCCCCTTGTCTTCGGCGAACTGTATCATTTCCCGAACCGCGTTTGGAACACGCCCATTGTCTAGGAACGGGCGGTCGCTCGCTTCATTGAACAGTGTTGACGGATTTGCAGCGGCGTTCGTTTCTTTTGCAGCGGCGTTCGTTTCTTTTGCAGCGGCGTTCGTTTCTTTTGCAGCGGCGTTCGTTTCTTTTGCAGCGGCGTTCGTTTCTTTTGCAGCGGCGTTCGTTTCTTTTGCAGCGGCGTTCGTTTCTTCGGCTGTTGCCGCCTGCTTCGTCTTTTCAGGCGCGGCGTCCGGGAACAGCGGTTCGTACCCTTCGCCCGTCTGCGTTTTGGAATAGGCTTCCAGTTGCGCTTCGCTCGGTTCACCCGCCGGCTTCGGCTTGGTCAGCGCCTTCATATCCACGGAGTAATCGCCGGGCTTGAAACCGAGGAACTTGTCAGTGGAAGTGACGTTGACGACGGCGCGGCTGCCCGTGATCTCTTTGATGGTCCCCCTGTGGAGGCGCTTACCTGCATCATAAGCTACGGTGTCGCCGGGCTTTAAGGCGCTCGCTGCTTTCTCGTCCAGTTTCACAGCGGTATCAAGTGCTGCCTGCCGTTGGGGGTACGAGATAATCTGACGACCATCCGGCGCGATCACGGAGTATGTGCCGTCGCCGTTGTGTTTGACAAGGTGGCGCGGCGGTGCAAGCGGGTCTGCCTGCGGCGCTCGCTCTGCATCCAGCGCTTCAAGGCGGGAGCGGCCTTTAAGCGAGATGTTGTACGGGCTGTCAAGCGCCGCGCCCTGCATGATGAAACCTTTGTTGCGGGCGTCCGCCGCGTCTTTTGTATCATGCCCGGCCCGCGCCAGCGCGTTGGGCTTGCGGTCTGCGGCGCGGGTGGACTTCTCCAAAAAGTCTAACAGCCTATGCTCGCCGGTCATCGGGGCTTTTTCAGTGGTAGGGGCGGGAGCTTGCGGATCGCTGTCAGTAGGCTTGATTGCGCTTGCGGCATCCTGCCTCGGCGTTGCGTCCGCGCGGGTCAACGGCTTTACGTCTTCAACCTTCGCGCCCGGCCCTGTAGCCGTTGCTTTGCTTTCCTTAGAACCACTGTTATCTTTTGCGGAACCACTGTATTTCTTGTCAAGTGCGGCGGCCCGTTCCGCTAGGTCCGGGTGAGGGATGACCCGAACCAACCCGTCGCCCTGGTCAATCTCCGTGCCGTACTGCTTGTGTAAGGCGCGTGAACTATCGTTCGGCATGAAGCCCTTGAACGGGCCGTCATTGAAATAGTTACGCAAGACGCGAAGCCCTAAACCCTGTCCGCGAAACGCCGGGGCTAATTCAATGGCTTCAAGCTCGTTGTCATCGTTGACCTTTAGCCAACCGACTTCGGTTTTGCCTACCTTAATGATCTGCCCGCCGTCGGTCGCCCATTCGCCGCCGAGTTCACCGGCAAGCCCCTTTTTAACTATCGTTTTCCCGGAGGCGTCCTTAAAGGTCATGTTCGCCTTCGGATCAAAGTCCGCCGGCTTCACGGCGACGGCGGGCGGATCGCTTTCCTGCTTGTTCATGCGCCGGGCCGCCGAGGTCGCTGCTTGCTGCCCCTTGCTGTGTGCTTCGGTGCGGACAACCGAACCGTCCTTGCTGTCAACAACATTCCAGGACTTGCCGAACTTGCCGTCAACCTCCTCAACCGTGTAGCGCCCCGGTCCTATTTTTGCTTCGGCGGCGGAACCCGCTTGCTCTTTGTCAGGTTTTCCACCTGTGTCACGAGTTGGCTGTACGCGGCTTGCGCCGGTGTCAGGTGCGGTTTCGCCGCCGGGTTGAGCGCTTGTTGCGGGTCCGGGTTTACCGGCTGCGGGTTCGTCAAAGATTGATCCGGCTGCGGCGTTGGGGTCATGCCGGGGGGCTGCGTCCCGGTATGACCCGTGCTGCCGAAAGGTTTCTTGAACATGGGCTTGGAAGGCGCGAAGCGCGTCTTGTTTGATCGCATCTACATTTTCTCCTGTCTGTTTAGCCGAAGCAATGCGCTTTGCGGCGTCGTCTAAAATCGCGGACACTTCGCCCGGCGCGTTCTTGGTCCTCTCAAAGATTTCCGCGCCCTGCCGGTGGGCGAGCGCCATGCGCTCGCTTGTGGCGGCGTCAATCGTGTTGTTTCCCTGCTTCAACCGCTCGGCGTTTCGTGCCGCGCCCGAGAGGGCGTTTGCGTCCTTAGATAAGGATGTGCGGATATAGGAGGACGCTTGCGCCCGCTCCACGGCCAGGGACCGGGTGATCTTTTCGTCCCCGAACAAGCTGCTGGTTTCTTCCGTGTGTTTCGGGCCGCTTGCTATCGCGTCCGCCATGTCCTTGATTTCTTCGTTGGTGACGTGCTTGTCGCCGATCTGCTGCATCAGCGTTGCTTGGTCGCCGTGGTCCGGGAGTTTGCCGCCGATAATCGCGGCCCGCTCCATCGGCATTTCCCCGCGCATTGCCGCATGGAACAGGGGGTCGTTCAGGCTTGCAATCGCAAGCCCGTTCGTCGCCTTGTCCCGCGTGAGGTTCACGCCGATCTTCTGCAAGTCTTGTGCAGTATACCCTTTTTCCTTGAATAGCTTGGCGGCGTCAAGCGCGGTTCCCTGCCCTTCGGCGATATTGATAAGTGCCCCCTGCGTCCGTGCTTCGGCGGCGTCTTTGGCATCAAGGAAGCGCACGTCCATCCCAGGAACGCCGAGGCGCTTGGCGAGGTTCGTGCGGTTGTGGCCGTTGACGGCGTACACCTCTCCGTCCGCCGGGTCGCGCCAAACAGCGATTGTGCCGGCGAAGTCGGGGTTCCACGCCCGCGCGTCCGTAAGGCTGCCCGAGTTGCCGCCCTTCCCCGTTCCGATTTTATATTGAAAACGGTCAGGGTCCAAATTGATCTTGTCCGTCGGGAAGTCCGGCATGAGCCGGGCGTCAACCGTCGGCGCGGCGGGCATGGGGGCGGCGTCCGCTTCCTGCTGCGCCTGTTTCTCCTGCTGCGCCTGTTTCTCCTGCTGCGCCTGTTTCTTGGCCGCCTTGTTCGCGGCGGGCTGCCATGAACCATCTTCGCCCTGTTCTTCCAGCGAAGACTTGACGCGCCCCGTGCTGTCTAGTGCGCCCGGCGCGGACTTCATCGCGTCCTTCTTCTGCTTCAAGATCGCTTCGCCGGTGTCATAGTCCCCGGCGATCCCGTACTCAAACCCCGCGCCCCGAACCGTCTTTCCGTTCGGCATCTGCATCGCGCGATCCCGAAGCGCCGCCTGCACTTGGGGCATGACGCGCTCGGCGGTTTCCTGGTCCGGGAAGTTGACCGCGTATTCGTCCCCGCCGTAGTGGTAGGGAACGCCCTCGTGCTCGCGGAGAACCTGCCCGATCTGGTGAAGCAGAACGTCGCCGGCAGTTGTGCCGCCGTAGTTGTCATTGACCTGTTTCAAGCCGTTTCCGTCAATGGCGGCAACCACCGGCGGCTTTTCGGACAAGTTGTACGCTACGCGGTTCGGCAGGCCGGAAACAGGGTTCAGCAGGCCGGCGGCGCGGTCGGAGTGCAGCGCGTCCACGAAGGCGTGGAGGTCGGACGGCTGCATTGAAAGCAGGAACTTTGCTTGGTCCGCGCGGGACATATTTTCGTAGGTGTCCAGCGCCTTGACAATCGCCTGCCGCGCTTGCGGGTCCTGCCTGCGGTCCGCTCCTTGATACGGCGCGGGGCCGTCCGGCGCGGCTTCAATCGCCTGCTCGGTTTTGACCGCTGGCTGTGTTTCAACCGCCGGCGCGGCTTCAATCGCCGGCGGCTGCGTAGTCGCCGCCGGCTCAACATTGAATTGCGCCGCTGGTTTTTGGCGCGGCGAAGGCTTCACGCCCCCGGTCACGGGGCTTTGCGGCCCGCCCCCGATCACGGCTTGCTGCCCGCCGCGAACAACCGGCCCCTGCGCCGCATCCCCGGTGTTGCCATCATCGTATCCGTTGACATTCTGCCCCGTGGGGTCCAAGTTTGATTGCGCCTTGATCTCGGCATCGGTTAAGTGTCCCCGTGTGTAAAGCTCGGCTTTGATCTCGGTGGGTGTAAGAACGGCGATCTCGGGGTTCATCTTTTGGGCCGTGCCCACAATGACCCCAGCGGCCCGCTGCGCGATCCCTACGCCGCCCTGCACGGCCTCGCCGGCATTGCCAAACGCACGGGTGAAGTTCGGCCCAATGGCCCGCTGAACAAACGGCGCGGCGGCGCGGCCTGCGTCGGCAAAGCCGGCGGCGGCTTTGCCGATCCCTGCCGCTACCGCGTCCCCCACTTTCCCGCCCCGCTGATGATAGCGGATAGTCTCAATGGTTTTCTGTAAGGCTTCGGCGGCTTGCGCGTGAGCCTCGGCTTGGCTCGCAAACTTCTGTGCGCTCGCTGCGTCCCCGACCGTCTCGGCGACCTTAGAGGCACGGTCCAAGCTGATTGCGGCCTTCGCAAGCGCCGAGGCGCGGCCCCCCATCACGGCAACCCCGCCCTCTCCTAACATGGCGACGTTCGCTGCTTGCTGTAAGGGGTGGTCGTAAGTTTCCTTGACGATCCCGTTGTAAACATTCTGCATCGTAGCCGCCGCCGCGCTTTGGTCGCCGCCCATCGCATACCCGGCGGCGCGGCTGATTTTAGCGATCACGCCGTTGTCGCCGCCGAGCACCCCTTTGAGGGTAGTTCGCAGTTCGTTGTCGTTGTCTGCCGCCGTCGCCGCGTAGGCGCGGGCAAGGTTCGCGTCCCCGGTGCGTTTGTAATACTGCTCGGCGATCCCCGAATAAAGGGACTGCGAAATGTTACCAACTCCGTCGGCGACGACGCCGGGTAAGCCGAGCGCCCCTTTGATAAGTCCCTTGCCGTCTTCCGCCAGCGTGGACGGGCCGTTTACCGCCGTATTGATTAAGCCCTGCCGGATAATCCCGAGTGTGCTTTGCCCCACAGCGTCCGGCATCGTCGGGCGGACGCCATTGATACGCTGCCAGTATGCCGCTGACATACCCGCCGGCTTGACGCCGGACGCAACCGCCGCGTGGTCGGCAGGGGTCAGAGGGTCGGTAGAAGTGAGAGGGCCGCCAGCCGCCGGTGCGCCGGCGTCGCCGTAGGGAATAACCGGGTCTTGGCGACGCGCGGCGTTGATACGGTTTGTAAGCCGCCCCTGCCGGCGCTGCCCGCTCGCCTGCGCGGCTGCGGCGCTGCTTCGCCCCGCGTCGTTGACGGCGGCAGGGTTGAAAGCGTAGCCGCCAAACGCGGGTATGGCCGCCGGGGGGGGGGGGGCGCTGTAGGGCGCGGGCGCGGGAGCGTGGGGCGTGGTCGGGTGATACGGCGCTTGGGCTGACGGAGAGTAGCCAGGGGCGCTCTGCGGCGAAGCAGGGTTGTTATCACCGGGCTTGTTATCACCAGGCTTGTTATCACCAGGCTTGTTCGGATGACCAAACTTGTTCGGGTCTATCCCCCGCGTGTGAAGCTCGGCGATAATGTCCGCGTCGGGGGTTGATCCGGTCGGATCGCCGCCGACAATTCGCTGCCCTGCGGTCGCGTCAGCGATAACGTCCTCAATGTGCGGGCCGTTCTGCATCTGTTGAAGCTGCTTGTTTGCCCGCGCCTGTGCCTGCGGGTCTAATCCGTTCCCCGCCGGGGTGTTGACCTTGTTCGGGTCTATCCCCCGCGTGTGAAGCTCGGCGATAATGTCTTGGTCGGAAATTGAAGCGGCGTCAGAAATTGAAGCTGTGTCAGGAGTTGCCATGAGTTGAAAAAGGTTCCTTGTTAAGATTATTGGCCGCCTAAATTAATGGCCGCCTAAGCCGCGCTCGTGATAATATCGCACGAGGTCGGCGGATGAAATGCTTTTGATTGCCGGAGTTTTTGTGGCTGCCGGAGCCGTAAAGCGTCCGCCGCCCGCCGCGCCACCATACTTCTTGGCAATGTAAGCGTCCGCCGCCCCCTGCAACCGCTGTGCTTCGGCAAGGTTCTTTTGGATCACTGTCTGCCCGTTGGTGATGTTCACGTTTTCGGAATTGTCCAAGTTGTTCTTGTCTTCGCCCGCGATTGAGCCGGACCGCGCGGCGCTATTCTTTTGATTGTCGGAATTATTTACAATTCCTTGACCCCGTTTTACTTCGCTTGCCGCCCATCCGAGGCGGGCCTGAATATCTTTGAGATATGGGTCGTTCGTATACTGCTTGTATTGTTGCGCTTTTTGCGCGATAGCCGTGCTCGCGTCCGTGCGATAATCAGCGGCGTTGTCATGGCCCGCGCCGACTTGCAGGCTGGTATCGTTATTCATGCGGGTTGTGATAATCCGCGCGTTGTTGTTTGCAGCGGTGTCAAAGCGGTTTGTGGCGTCATGGCCGGCCCCGACCTGAATAGCCCCGTTCGCTTGAATACGCGCCGCCCCCACCCGTGCACCCGCGTTGATTTTGGCGACGGGTAACTGCTGGTCTACCGACTGCTGGTAAGCGTTGTTATGGTCCGTCCCGAGTTGCAGTCTGACGCCGAGATTGTCCGCGCTGATGGATCGCCGGGTGTCGTCCCCCATCTCTTGCCGTTTCAGGCCGGTTTGGTCGTGTCCCGCGCCCACTTGCAGGCGGGCGTTGTTGTTTTGCCCAGCGATCAGCGAGCGGTCAGTCGGGCCAAACATTCCACTGCTTGTCAGCGGCCCTGTACCTGCCTGCGGCCCATTGCTCATGGGCGGCCCGGCTGCCGGCGGCGTGGCCGGAGCGCCCGGCTGCCCCGGAACGGTCTGACCGTCGGGGGTGAACGATAGCCCGGAGGGGGTTGCGCCGGGGACCGCCGGGATGATTGTCGGCGGCGAGATACTTGCCTTCGTCGCGGCGGAAGCGGCCCCGCCCGATCCGCTGTGCAGCCCCCGAACGGTTTGCCCGATATTGGTCCCGAAGCGGCTGTCAATCATGTCCCCGATAAGCGCCGGGTCGCCTTCCGGGTGCGAAGTCACAAACTTGTCGTACTCGCTCGCCGCGCTTTTGTTGTTCGTTAAGTCTTGGCCGCGCGACCTGATGGTGTTCGCGTTCGCGCCGTTCGTAACGCGCCCCTGCTGGTAGGCTTCTAAGGCGGCCTGCTTTTCCTGCAAGAACTTTGCTTGAAGCGCCTGCTGGTTTCCCGTATTGAACCCCTGCCCAAACTGTGCACCGGCAGTCATAAGCCCAAGTAGATTGAACGCCATTTATTTCTCCTCATCTACAATCTATTTTTACTTGTCTACAATCTATTTTTACTTGTCTACAATCTATTTTTACTTGTCTACAATCTATTTTTAGTAGATTTGTCCGCCGCCGTAACCCCCACCGTAACCGCCGCCGAAGCCGCCAAAACCGCCGAAGCCGCCGCCGCCCATCGGAGTTTTGCCGCGCCCCAGCAGGTAGCCTAGCGAGTTGCCGGCCTGCCCCATGACGGCGTTCGCTTGACCGTTCTCAAAATTGTTCTGCGCTAAGGAGGCGTTTCCCATGTTATTGAAGCCCCCGGCGACGTTCCCCTGAATGTTCGCGTCTTCGGTTTGGGCCTGTGCCCCCCGGCTGTAGTAGCCGTCCGCCGCGCCGCCCAGCAGGCCGACAAGCTGCTGCGAATTGGAGTTGCGCTGCGCGATCTGGTTGTATGCCTGCGCGTTCTGCGCCCCGGCGTGTGCGCTTGCTTTGGACGCCAGCAGCGAGGCGACGCCGCCCGCCAGCATGGAGTTCTGCCCGCCGTCGCCGGTGTCTAGTCCGCGCCGCGCCATGTCCGCCGACAAGTTCGCCCCGGCGGTATCGTACTGATGGTTTAGTCCGGCGGTCGCCCGGTTCAGGTCGGCGCTATCGCGCGTGTCCGTGTACGGGTCGGTTTTCAGGTATGCGGCGCGGGCGTTCACTGCCCCTTGATACTGCGGGTCGTAAGTATTGAAGCTCCCCATCGCCTGCGCTCCGTTCGCGCCGATCTGGTTGCCGATCTGTCCCTCCCGGTTGTAAGCGCCGCTCGCCTGCCCGTAGTATCCGCTCGCTTGATTGTTTGACTTCTTGCCGAACAATCCCCCAAGCAGCCCAATCGCCGGCCCGATAGCGGCGACGGGGTTCACACTGTCAAAAAGTCCCATAGGTTTTTCTCCACTACCAAACAGGACGGCGCAGGACCGCCCTGTTTTTAATAGGGCCGGACGTTTTTACGCGCCGCCTTGAATGAACTCAACCGCGCTAAAGAACGGGTCGTCATCAAGGCAGGTACACGTTACCGCGATTGAACCGTCCCCCTTTACCACGCCGACGCCCTCATAGATTACAAGGGTGCTGCTTGGTCCCTGCGTCTGGTTATTGGCGATCACAATGTCCGCCGCCCCCTTCACCGTGATTGTGAAGCGGTGAGAGGAGCTAGGGATACTATCTACCATGTGAACACGGACCTTGACATTCGCGCCGGGCGTGAAGCCTGTTTGCGTGAAGGTGAAGCTGCCGACTGTGTATACCGAGTTATTGTAGACGGCTGCCGGGGCGGGGTTCGTCGCCGTCGTGAGGTCATACGCGCCGCTGCCGGCGGTTGCGTAGGCGTTTGAGCCGCTGCCGAGTGATCCGCCGTGCGAAGTGTCGTTCTGTCCATAGAACGGAGCAACTGGAGTGTTACTTCCAAGAAGGTAAGGCCGATAGAGATACGGCGCAACTGCCGAGGGGTCAGCGGTGAAGTTGCCGGGCGCGATCTCGCCGTATCCGTTCGTGCCTGTCTTGTCATAGCACATGATGAACAGGCGATCCGCTTTACCCGCGCCCTGTTCCCAGAGATACAGGCCGCCGCGTCCGCCGGCGCTCGGTACAGGGAAGCCCGGCGCGGCCCCCGACAGGACCGTAACGCCGCCCGCTGACCCGCCGCCGCCTGTTCCTGCCGCCCCCTGCGGGCCGCGTATGTTCCCGTTCGCGCCCCACCCCGCCGACGCCTTTAGGTATAAGTCGCCGGTCGCGGTGTTCAGGTAGTCATCGCCGATAATGCCGAGGGTTGACGCCGGGGCAGTTGTTCCCGTGTACCACTGTGTCCCCGGTGTCCCGTTCGCTCCGTCTTTGCCGTCCGCCCCTGCCGGCCCTGGTGTGCCTGCGGCTGCCGTGGTCGGCGGGGCGGCTATGATTGTCTGGTGTATGACGGGTGCGGCTTGTGCCGGGGCTTTGACTTGCCCCGGCTGCTGCGGGATCGCCCCCGGCTGCTTAAACGCCTGCGCTTCTTCGTTTCGGGCCGCCGGGTTCGGGCGGCCCGCGCCGGGCGTTTGCGCCCATGTCGGTTTGTTTGCCATCGTTATCGCCGTGCAGAACGGTTTAATGCAGAACGGTTTCATCCCGCGTCCTTCCGTTTACTGCTGCGTCCTCCCTTCGTTAGAAATCAGCGCGATTGAGCGCAGGGCTGTCCGGGAAGTCGCCTGTCCCGAAATTGTCATAAAGATCAAGTTGCCGCGAACCCGGCTGTTGACATGGAGCCGGGGGGACGTTGCGCCGGGGGCGCACTGATACCGCTTGGTCCAAGCGAGGGAAGGGTCGTCCCCTTCTACGCGCACGGTCGCCGTCGCTTGGGCGGCGGTGGTCAGAAAGAAAAATGCGTACTTGGCCGCGCCTTCGCGCCAGTATCCGTATTCTTCGCTTTCCTGTCCCATGCCCCGCGTCTTGACGACCCACGGGATCGCCGTGCCCGCCGCGCCGGGCACGGGCACGTCCGCCGCGCCCGCGAATTGATAGACCTGCCCGTTGTATCCGGTCATCACCAAGTCTAAGCCGTCCGCGCCGCCGTGCAAACTCGCCGCCCCCGTCATCGTCATCCCGAGGTAGCGTGTCCATCCGCCGGTGCGGCTGTCCCAAACGTAAGCCGCCGTGTTCGCCGTGTCCCCAGGCGTCGGCGCAAACAGCAGCAGCCGGCGGTTGTGATAAACCATTGCCGCCTGCGCGTAGGCCGCCGGGGTGATCTTCGTGCTGCCGTCGTCCCCGTGCGGGTTCAGCGATTTCGTAAGCTCCACGGATTTTGGGTCAACAATGTCCGCGTTGAAACTATACACGCCGTCAGCCGACAAGAACCAGACGTGGTTTCCCACCACGCAGGCCGCGCGGGGCGCAAGGCATCCGACGCCGGCGCGGAGCAGGTAGCTTTGCGCGGCGAAGTTTGACGGGTCGTATCCAAACACCATCCAAACCGACCGCTGCTTTAGAACGATCAGTGTGGTCCCGTAAGGAATGAGCGCCTGTATCGGATCGTTATCGGCTGCGCCGAGGCTAAACGTCGCCCCTTTAATGGCCGCCTGTGGGTCGTCTGCGATATTGACGGCACTAAAGTAAAGGGCGTCCTGCTGACCGGCGGCAAGCAGCCAAGAGGCGTACAAACTGCTCCCCTTCGCCAGCCAAAGCCGCCCTTGCCAGCTTGCGATTGCCTGCGCCCCCACGGGCGGCAGGACGCGCCCTGTGATGAGTGTCGCCGCCGTGAACAAGAAGCTGTCCGGCGTGTTGTCTGTCAGTGTCCGCGAAGCGGAGCTAAACGACAGGTAAGGGTTTGCCGCCTCGTTGCCGGCGGACCCGTCGTAGCGGTAGGACCCCACAAGCCGGGCGTAGCCGTCCGAGTAGGTTCCTCCGTATCGGTAGACGTTGAACCGCGTTGCGAGCGGGTTGATTTTCGGCGGCAGGACGACACTGCCGGTGGCCTGCTGCAAAGTCGGGGTCAGCGCCCTTGACGCCGGGGACGAGCCGCTTTCAATGACATTTATAAGCGCGGCGTCGCCATTTTCGTTGACTTCCTCAAAAACGTAAGACACGTCCCCGTAGCCGATTGGCAGGTTGCCCGCGTTCGTCAAAGGCCCGACTTGAAGCAGCGGCACTTTGGCGGACGTGTAGCTCGTGTCTGCTATAAACATGACCGAGAAGTACCGGAACGCCGAACGCACGGCAAGCGGCACGGTCGTAATATCCACCCCGGCATAGGTCCCGTCCGCGCTGATCGCGCAGGGGTTGGAAAAATACACGGTTCCCGTAGGATCGGTCGCGGGGTCCTGCTGGAAGCCGAAGGCAAGCGACAGCCCTGCTTTGGCAAGGTCAAGCGCCCTGCCGAGGCCGAGGCTTAACACTTGGTACTTACTGTAGTCTGTTGTCTGCCCGAGGTCCTTGACGATCCGCCCGCCCCCGACGGCCCCGTAGTAGGCGTTGGTCGGCGCGTTCAGGTTAATGTTCAGGCCCGAGAGTGCAGCAGACAGCGACAGCGGGATCGCAACCGGGTATGCAATCAGGTTCGTAAAGTACGGGCTATCCCCGCCAAGCTGCGCGTTATGCGACCCGCCGGTAAAGGCGACGGTGTAGCTGCCGATCTCGGCTTCTAGCTGCGGGAATGTCAGCACGGCGTCTATAAACTGTATGGCGCTTTGCCCCGCGTAGGATGGGTAGAACTCCGCGTACTTTGTCGCCAGCGGTTGCCCGCTCCCGTTCGCCGAGGCGTACACGGTTACAGACAGCCGTATCCCGGCGTTCCCTGTCTTGTCCCCCTGCACATAGCTTGCGCGGACGTAGAACGCGCGGGCCTTGCGGGTGCTGCTGCCGCTGACGCTATCGTTGACAAGTGCTGGTGACTGCACTCCCTCTAGCGGGTCGTCAACGAGGCAGTAAACCCCCGAAGTCGTGAACGGCGAATGGGGCTGATACTGCTGACCGTCGCCGTAGAGGTCCGGGGACAAACCGATCATCGTCCACCCGCTAAAGCCTTGCGTGAAGTCCCCGTTAGAGAGGCGGTTCGCCGGCCCCGCCCCAGACAGCGTTTCCGGGACGAAGCCGGCGCTGAAATCGTCCAAAACCTGCGAAGTCAGCGCGGCGGCAGGGGCGGCGACCGGATTGTTTAGCGCAGTGACAGCGGCCCCGCCGGTCAAGCTGTGGCGGATCAACGGCCCGGAGCCGTCAACGCGGTACTCGTAGAGGCCAAGACGCTCGGCGAAGCATGACGCACTGTTTAAGGCGAAGCTCGCCTGCCCCGCCGGGGTCTGGTTAAAGACTTCCTGCGGCGTGTTTCCACCCTTCGGCAAGCGAAACAGCTTGCCGGCGGCGGTAAAGGTCGTTTCAGTGGTCCCGTCCGCTTTGACGTAGGCGAACGGCGCATACGCAGGGACCCCGAAAGGGGTTAGCACCTGCCCCTGTAGGCCAGGGCGAACCACGAACTCTCCGCCTTCCACAAACACGTTGTCAGCCTGCGTGACGTATTCCCCGGAGAGATCGCCAGGCGTCTTGTAAGTGTCAAGGCCGACGAACCGCCGGCTTGTTTGCAGTTGTGTTGCCATACTCATTCCTTTCTATTATCATGCTCATTTCTATTATCATGCTCATTCCTTTCTTTTGTCAGTTAGGGCATCCGTCGTCCGTCCAAATGCCGGCGAGTGGCCCGTCGCTGGTCCAATCGGTCAAGCAGCACCCATGCGGCGCAAGCGGATCAACTGCGGCTCCGGGCGGGACTGCCACTTCGCCCTTTTGGGGCGGGCCGGCAACCACCGGGCCGGCCTGCGGGTCAAAGGCCGGGGGGATGATATAGCCGCCGATAAACGTCTTGAACTGAACAATCTGCACGGACGCCGGCCCGCCGAGCACCGAGAGTTGCAGGCGAACACCGGCCACTGATTTTGTCGCTGCGAGGCCAAACTGCGCCGGGCTGCCCGGCGGCGTTTGAGGTCCTGCCATTTTTCCACCCTTTCCTATTTTGCGCTGGTGACTATTTTAGGCGCTGGTGACATTAAAGGCGAACGAATAGGTCCCCGGTGTCGCCCCTGCCGGTATCTGGTCGCCGACGTAGATGGACTTTTTTTGGCCGGCGTTCATCGGGCCGATAGACACGCTTTGGATCGGGTTGCCGCTGCTGTCTGTGAACGGGCCATTGGGCGAAGCCGAGATTGACGCAAACTTTGACAGCGGGGCACTCGGCGCGTTTACAATGCTGACGGTGACGGTTTGGCGGGGGGACGCGGCCTGCACTTGGTATTGCACCGGCCCGGCGAACTTGCCGGCGCTGTAAGGCTTGCCGTTTTGCAGCAGGTCCGTTCCGGGCGCAAGCGTCACTCCGTCTGCTTTGTAAATCGTGAACAGCGTATTGAGCGCCAGCGTAAACGCACCGCCTTGATAGCCATAATTGTAGGGATCGGTGGGCAAAGTTGATACCGCTAGGCTGCTAATGTCTACCAGGGCCGCTTTTGGGCCGCTGTAGCCAATGCTGAAATTATTCGGCGACACAAGGAAGCCCTCTCCGTTCAGGGCTATTGAAGCCGGCGTTCCTTGTGCGTAGGCCATGCTGCCGGCGGCGGCGGTCAGCGGGGCGATAAAACTACCGCCTAAATTGTAGTCGCTGCTGGTGCACCAAACCGCGCCGTTCGTGTAGAAAATGTTTGTCAGGTTCACGGAGCCGAGGCCCGTGATCGGCACATGAGTAACAGTATTCGCGGCAATCGCATATTTTTTGAGGAAGGCTTGTGCGCCGTTAGAGGTTTGCGGCAAAATCCAAAGCGTATCGGAATAGTCCCAGCAGATCGCCGGGTACGTTCCGTCAAAGGAGGTCCCGGCAAGCGAGGCCATAGCGTCCGCCGCAATGTTGTATCCGTAAATCGTCCCGCCGCTTAAAATAAACACCGAGGAGCCGTCGCACACCGCCGCCACTCCCTTATTGCCAACGGTGATCGTTCTTCCGGCGTTCATCACAAGCCAGAGGCTTGATGCCGGATCATACCGAATGATCTGCCCCTGCCCGTTTGCGTCGGTCGCTACCGCGTAAACATAGTGCCCGTCC
Organism: Chthonomonadaceae bacterium; assembly: GCA_965246825.1. GTDB lineage: Bacteria > Armatimonadota > Chthonomonadetes > Chthonomonadales > Chthonomonadaceae > JACMPS01. Next base: position 28,052 of record CBDFFT010000003.1, on the reverse strand, counting down.
CATGCCATCCCTCGCTTCGTGAGGGCGTTCGGACAATCGGCCAAGCGCGTGACGCCGAGTGTGTCAAAATCGTACTTGCAAAACGAATTGAGGGTTTGGTAGCCCGGTCCAAAGTAGAGTACGTTCGCCATTATTTTCTCTTTCTTCTATTTTCTCTTTCTTCCTACTGCTGCCGAACCGGAGCGCTATTGCTGCCGAATTGAAGCGCCGGGGCGCGGCGGGGAAAAATGAGCGAGGGCAAGCTGTGGGTCGTTCGCCATAAGCTCATCCCAAAGCCGCTGCTTGCCGCCGTCAAACTCGGCTTCCCAAATCTCGGCGCGGGGATAAATAACCGGGTTGTCGGCGTCTATTTTCGCGATAGTGACTGCCGAACCGTATACGAGCAGCTTGCATTGGTCGGCGGCCAGCCAGTCCGGGGTATCCGTATCGGCGACGAGGGCCGCCGGCAGAACGAGGCCCTGTACCAAAAGTGCGCCGTCAAGCGCCGGGGTCGGGTAAAGGCCGATCTGGTTCCCGTGCGGATACCAGAACTTCGGGACGCCCGGCGCGTCGGACGCCCAGGTTGGAAACTGCCGCTCTAAGCTGGTCCGGGTGCAGTAACGAAGCGGGGTTCCGTTCCACCGCGCCCCGCGTACCGCCCAAACCTGCGTTCCGTCCCCGGCGGATAGGAAAGACAGGGTGGCAATGTTGGCCCCGGCGGGGAAAGCCATCTGCCCCCACCCGCCGATAGGAACCACCGAGCGAGCCAGTTCCCACGCCGTCCCGTTCAGAATGTCAATGATATTGTCCCGTGTCGTGAAGCCCGTTGCCGTGCCGCTCCCGTCGCCTTCGTCCAGGTCAATGATCTCGCTGTCTGCGCTTTCTTTCAGAAGGTTCAGTGTTTGCTTCACCAAGCCGTCCAAAGTCGGCAAAGGAATGTTTTGCACCATCTACGGATTTATCCTTTTTTGTTCGCTGTATGCTTTTTATACGCTGTATGCTTTTATTCGCTGTATGCTTTTATTCGCTGTAAGCGTTTCTTGACGGCAGCTTCGCGGCGCTGTAGTTTGCGTTGCTTTGGGTTGCCGCCGCTCGCCAGGCTTCCGCCCGAAGTTCGCGGTACTTCGGCTCTAGCATCCCGACCCGCGCCATCGTTTCTTTGTTCGGGTTCTGCTTTAGGAAGTTGAGCGCCGCCAGGTAACACACGCAGAGGTGGTTATCTTCCGGCAGAGGGCACTCATCAGCCGGGTTCGGCCAGGTGTCGCCCGGAACGCCGTATCCTTCCACGAATAACCCGCCGGGGGTTGACGTGTCCGGCACGGGGTACAGCTTGATTTTATTGCGTCCCTCCGGGATATAAAGCGCCGGGTTCCCTGCCTGCGGAGCGGTCCGCCATTTATCCGTGTAACTGCGCTCGCGGGCGTCCACTTCCTCCGGGCGCATCGGGATAAGCAGCTTCACAGAACCATCATTCCACATTGCAAAGGCATTTGTGATACGAAATAATCCGGGGGCGCAGTATTCTTCTTGGCCCGCGACTAAATCCCGCCGGGAGCGAACGAAACACTCTTTGGTGACTTGCGCGATTTCGTTTGCCGCGTCCGTCAAGGCTTCATCTTCGGCAAACGGATCGCCGGCGTAGCTTGACGCCATCGTCGTTCCGCACAGCCTTTGGAGCCGGGTCGTCATTGCTTGGCGCGTCATGTTCTCACCTTTCGCTTCATCATCACACCGTTCAACAAAAAAGCCCCGCCCCGTAGGGGCGGGGCTTCTCGGAGCCGGCAGTTCTTATCGGAGCCGGCGGTACTTACCGGGGGGATACGCCGAGGCGGATACCGTCGGGCAGTGTGCCGGCGGTGATGGTCGTCGCCAGCACGTTCACCTGCAAGTATTTTCGGGTAGACAGGACCGGAACCACGACTTCAATATCCTGCGGGGTCGCGGACAAGGCGACGGCTTCAATCGCGCCGCTGCTCGCCAGGAAGAAGTTCACCCCGTCGTCCGAGTGAGAAACCGTAAACGTCAGCGTCCCGGTTCCGGTGACGCCGTTTGCGACCACGTTCAGGTACATGGGGCGCGGGTGGTTGCCAACTTTGGCATAGTAAGCGGCGCTGTTCCCGACGGTCAGCGGGCCGGGCGGGACAAGGCGCAAAAGTGCGTCAAACATGATATTCCTTTCGCTTTTCGGGGGAGGGAGCCTCCCCCGAACTCGCCCCGTTAGGCGATCTTGATATTATACACCCGGCCCAGGGCGCGGGTATGAACCATCCACAAGCCGACCGCGTAGTCAAAGACGGTGCGGTAAGTCACGCCGTCGTTGATAAGGCCCAGGTCGCGGGGTTTGAGCGCCTCAAACTGCCAGCCGCAGAACGTATCCATGCCGAAGCGAATAACGTAGAAGCTGGTGAAGGTCCCGGACCCGTCCGTGGTGTCCGTGCCGTCGGCGGCTTCCTGCGGGCTGATCACGCGGGCCGTCTGCGTTCCGTCCTGCGCCGGCGCTTTGCGGCCCGGATCGCGGATCACGGCGTTGCGGTACTTCTCAACCGTCCGGTCGTAGGCATCCTTATCAATCGTGAAGCCTGCGCCCGGCCCGGCGGTCCGAAGCGCGGTGGCGAAGCGGCGTTTCAGCGTGTCGTTCATATAGATCACGCATCCGGTTCCGTCGTCAACTCCCGTGTAGGAAAGCGCTTGGTCCACGAGTTCAATGAAGGCGTTCGCCGATTTCGCGGTAATGCCGGTCGGCGACAGGTCAACGCCGCCGGCGTTGATTTTCATTTCCGCGTTCACCTTGTAGGTGTTCGGGTTGTCAATGCGCTCGCGGACGCCCACAAAGCGCTTCGCGTTCGCGTTCGGGCCGCCGCCCTTGTGCTTGGAGTTGAAGAAGCTGTTGTTGAAGTCAAACTTGAAGCCTTCCAAGTAAGCATCCACCCGGCCCCCGCGCACGTCGCCGATCTGGTTCTTGTCCTGCACGAGCTTAATGTCCGTGTCAATGTTGTTGCGGACCAGGAACGCTTGCTCCTGATACCGCTCGGGGGTCGCTGTCACGGAGGTCGGCCCTTCGTTCAGGTCAGCCCACGTCGGGACCGGCAGGCCGCCAATCCAGCGGACGCCGTTGACGAGCATACTCTGCTCGGTCATCAGCGGCAGGTCTTGGAGCAGGTTCCCGCCCTCGTAAATGCTTTTGGTAACTTTGTGTACCAGGGGGTCGTTGCTCTGAACCGCCCAGTCATGGAGCGTCAAAGCGTTGGGGTCGCCAGCCATAGCGTGTATTCTTCCTTATCGGTAAAAGTCGGTCACAGTCAAGTTATCCGTGGTCGCGCTATCGTTTCAACAGGGCGCTCCACGGAAGCGGTTTCTTGGGGTCAAGCGTTCCTTGCGCGAACTGCGACTGCCCCGATCCGCCGGCTTCCGGCGCGGGCGGGGCGGCGGCCTTCTGTGCATTGTAGGCCGCAAGCTGCTGTTCATGGTACGAGGTCACGCGCTCATGGGTCATCTTCGCGACGGCAGAAGGGTCCGCCCCGGAGCCGGCCATCGCTCTTACAATTTGCTCGTCCATCTGCGGGAACTGCGTTTTGAGCGTTCCGATCTGCTGGTCAAGCTGCCATGCTTTCATGCTCGTAAGCTGCGTGTCAAGCTCGCGCTGACGGAGCGCGTTTTGGTATTGCTGCTCGGCGACCACCGGGTCAAGCAGGCCATCGTTCACCTGCTGCTGTAGCTGCGCGGCGACCCCGTTTGCATAGGTGTCAAGCTGCTGCTTTTCCAGCGCGGCTCGAACCTGCCCCGGCGTCCCGTGCTCGCTTTTGAGCATTTCAATATAGTCTTTCCACTGGTTGTATTCCGCAACCTGCGCTTCCAGGGCCGTCTTCTGCTGGTTGACTTCCTGAAACCGCTGATAGGGAATACTTTCCGGGGTCTGACCGTTACCGGCGTCCGGGCTTGACGGCTGCCCTGCTGCGGGGTCCGTGCCGGGCGTCGCTCCCGGTGTCCCTGCGCCCGCCGGTGTGCCTAAGCCGGCGGGTGGTGTGCTGCTTTGAGCCGGCGCGGGCGACGCGCCGGCAGTGTTTAACGCCCCAATTTCGTCTGGCATAAAGGGTCCTTCTTCTGGTAGAAGCCCCGCCACATTCCAGAATGGCGGGGCGGGCATCCTTGCCTCTTGATTGAATAGACGGCAGGCCGAAGGCGGTTTTTTAATTCGCCTCCCTTATTTTTTGTTCTGCTCTATTTTTTGTTCTGCTCTATTTTTTTGTTTTACTCTTGATCCCGCTCGGGGGACGGGCCGGCGGCTTCGGCGGGATAAGGACGGCCTTGCTTCCGGCGAGGTCGCTGTTAAGTCCCGCGCTCTTTTCGGCGGACACGTTTGCCGCCGGGTCCAGCTTGCCGGCAAGAACCACGGCGGGGTGCGCGGCCTCAAACGCCTTGACAGAGATTTCGCCCTGCTGCTTGTGCTGCTGCAAGATAAGCGCATTGTGCAGTTTGACTTCTTCCATCTGCGCGGCCTGCTGCTGCGCGGCTGCCGCCATTTCCGCTTGGTGCTGCTGCGCTTCTTGCTGCTGCGCCCGCTGTGCTTGTAGCTGCTGCGCCTGCACCTGTGCCGGGTCCGGCCGACTTGCTTGCACCTGCTTCATCACGAAGTCAATATCTTCAATCGCCTTGTCCGCGCCTTCAATGTCAAGCAACTTGAAGATGATCTTCGCGGACGCCAGGTTTTCCGGCTGGAATAGTCCCCGCGCCGCCATGTCCATAATCTGCTGACTTTTCAGTGCCGGGTTCTTCGGGGTAGACGTAGACGGCGTGACGATCACCCGGCCCTGCCCGAGTGCGCGGAACATCATCGCCTGCGCTCTCGGCTGGTTCGGGTCGGCTTCCGGCGTGTCGGCGACCATCATTAGGCGCGGTTCCAGGTAGTTCTTCGCGGCAATGCTGATTTCCAGTTCTGCGCGGCGAACGTGCAGCACGTCCAGGTGTCCGAGGAACGGCGCAAGGGTCGTATCGTCCGACTGCTGCAATAGCTGAATGGCGACGCCGGCGTCCACCCCGGCAGGGGTTCTCCCGTCCGACACTTCATGCACACCGATATTGTCACGCATGAAATTGTCCGAGACTTCCAAAAGCTGCTGAAACTCGGCAGGCATCCCCGGTGTTTGGACAAACTGCGGAACGCCGGGGCCGGGCTTAAACGAGACGACCGTTTTCAGCCGGTCGGACCGGGCCGCGTCAATGTCCGGCTCGGACCCGTCCGGCGTGAGGATCATGTAGGTACTCTCGTCAACGTGTTCTTCCATCCGGCTCATACTTTTGTTGAACAGGATTTGGGCGTCAATCAGCGGGTGGACCGCGTTCTGCCCGTACACGCTGCCGACGCTTTTCTTATAATAAAGCGGAATAAACGGGAACAAGCCGCCGCGCATCCCCGAGCTTCCGCCCGGCCACTTCTCCTCATAGCGGAGCAGAACGCCGCCCGCGACCACGATCAGCCGCCCTTCGGGGTAGCGAGCGCTCGGCTTCTCCCACATCTCAATCAGCAACACCCCGTTCTTGTTGCCGGTGTTGCGGGCATTGTCACTGACGACGGCGGCCATCCGGGCTTCAATGCCGCTCTGGTCGCTCGCCGTGCTGTCCCCTTTGACTTCCCACCCCTTTGGATACCGCTCCTGAACGTAGGACAAGGGCACGATATGGGCATGGAAGATATGCTTCATGTCGTCAAAGCGGGTCGCTTTCGGATCGGCGAACCACTCAAACGGGCTGACAATATCCTCAACGATCCCGCCGACCTGTGCTTCCACCGCTCCCGAAGGGTTCCCTGCCGCGTCAAAGCCCGACGGAATGAGCACTTTCTTGGACGGGTCAAAGTAGACTTTCAGGCAGGGCGTCCCGACTTGCAGCGCCCACTCAATAAGCTCGCGCGTTTGTTCCTGCCGCTCGTAGTGCCGGTCAAGGTCCGCGACGACGGAGCGGGCTTCGCGGCAGGCCATCAGGTCATTATCGCCGCCGGTCAGCGGGGCGACGCTCGCATCCGGCTTGTTCTGCGTAGCGCGGGCCATCGTCTTGTCCACGAACGGCTGCACTTTGTTATAGGTCCGGTAACGGCGCAGGTGGGAACCCGCTTCGTTCGGGGAAAGGCGGGTGCTCTCAAACTTCCCGTCCTTCCAGGTGCGCCACTGGTCGCCCCGGTACATCGTCCAGCTATCAAACATCGCCTTGTGGTGGGTTGTCTGCGCGTCTTTGGCTTCCTTGAACAGACGGGAAACCATCGCCAAAATATCGCGCTCTTGCTGCTCGGTGGGGCGATCCGCCTGCTCCAAGTCAGACGGCTGCACTTCCGCGTCAACGTTGTGGGGGTCCTTCACTGCCGGCATCACCGGCGGCGTGAAAGAGTTGTTCAACCCCGGTGTAGCCGCCGGGGCGGGCCTTCGCCCGAGTGCCCCCATGATACTGTTCAGCATACTTCTTCCTTTCCGAGTGTTCTGCGTTTGCCGATGCTCCGAGTTTACCAATGTTCCGCGTTGGACTTTTCCTTCATAAAGGCCGGGCGATTGTCTACCGGCTTCGGCGGCGTTGGAAGGTCCGGGTCTTCGCTTGCTTCGGGCCGGGTCATCAGGGCATAGCGGAGGCTATCGCAGGCGTGGTCTTCGGTTTTTGTGTCTAGGTCTTCGGGCTTATTCTTGTCCGGGCGGAGCGTCGGCAGGGTGCGTATCAAGTCCGTGCATTTGCCCCGGAAAAACTCAATGCCGGGCTTGTAAACCTGCACCACGACATTCTTCCCCTCGCGGTCCTTGATCACTTTATCTACAAGACGGCCTCCGTCAAGGAAGTTTTTAACCCGCGCCCAGCCGTTTTTCCGGTCGTTATTGGCCTTGACGGCCCGAATACCGGCGGCCCATAAATCCTCCACAATGTAGCGCCCGATCCGCTTCTCGGCGTCGTCCGGCGGGAATATAGACGGGTCACACGCGACCATGCACTCGGTGGGCTTGACGCCGTTTCTCTCCATGCACCTAAGCATAGCCTGTGCTTGTTGCGGCGGCGTCAGCCCCGCTTCGTAGTGCTCGTCTACGACCCGCACGTCCCCGGTGGTTTTGGTCGTACACAGATGAAACGAGAAGGGGGCGGACTTGCCGTAGTCCATGCCGGCAAAGAAGTCCGAGTACGCCGGCAAGGCTTCGGGGAAGACGACGTGTTTCAGTTCGTCAAACTCCGAGAAGAACGCGCCGTCAAGTACGTCCCAGTCCCCGTCAAGGAGGCGGCGGCGGTCCGCCTCGCCGAGCGACTTTAGGTTTGTCAGGTAGCCGGGGTCCTGCTGCATCAGGATTTGGTTATCGTAAATAGACGACCGGATAAAAGTCACGGATTTCGGCGGGTCCCCGTCGGCATCGCGCCAGTCGGCAGAAACCCAGATGATCTTTCCTTCAAGCCGGGTGAAGTGCCGTATCTCGCCGCTTTCGGCGGCCCACGCATGACTTAGCTTCTTCGTCTCGGGGTCGGTATCCAGCCAGGGCGCAAGGAACTTGCGGACCCAGGACCCCGCCTTCGGGTTGGTCGTGCACCGGACGCAGGGCTTCATGCCGCACACCGAGCGGTTCCGGGACAGCATATAGAAGAACTGACTTTCCTCAAAGTGCGTCAGTTCATCAAAGCCCATCCACGGTATCTGTGCGCCTTGCCAATGCTCCACCGTGTCCGCGTACTGCAAGTGCCGGAAGCTGCCCTTCGCGCCGCTTGCGAACTTCCACTCCGTGTGCCCCCGTATCCCCTTCGCCCTTACCTTCGGGTACAGCTTCATGCTTTCGTCCCAAAGCCCGCCCTGATTGATAATCTGCGGCGACAACCGGCGGAAGATCACGAACCCGAAGTCCGGCATATGGACATAGCGCAGCGGGTCAAGCAGTAGCCCGAATGTCTTGCCGCCGCCCGCTGACCCGCCGTAAATCACAATGTCCGCCGGTGAAGATAAGAAGCTCTCCTGCGGACCAGGCTGCGGACCGATCTTAATTGCCATCCGTGCGCCTCCCTGCTATCCTTGTATTTTTCAATTTTTTTGTATATTTTCGGGGTGTGCTCTCATAGGTTCCATACGCAGGCGCGACCCGGCAAGGGGCCTCCCCCCCCCGGCTCCCCCGCCCCCCTTCGGCAAACCGGAATGTTTTTCCAGCCGCCGGGCGCTCGTCATGGCGCGGCGCTCGCTAGGGCGGCGGCGCAGGGTGTAACGATCATTGACGCGGTTACTACACATGAGTACCGGGCGGTGGTTGCTACAGTACCCGCGTCAGAGGGGGCGGGCGGACGAGCCTCGCGCGGCGCTGCTCCTGTGGGTGTGGAAGTCGCCGCAGTGAGGACACTGCACGTTAATCCGCTCGCTGCCATCCTTGCCAAGAACGTGGGTTCCGGCCTTGCACTTGTCGCCGTCCTCCACGATCCAGCGGCACGAACAGCCCGCGCACTCGGCAAGCGTTCCGATAGGCCATTCAGGGCAGACGGGCAGGCAAACGCCCGCGTTAATGATCTTCGCCATCAGTGGGGCAGTCCTTCTCGGGGTCGTAGGCATAGGCCGGCGCGTTGTAGTTCCTGCCGTTATCGGGCAGAATGATGATCGTGGTTTCGTCCGCTTCGCCCGTGTTCTCTGTTTCCACGCGCTCCACGGGCTTGCCCATGACGCGGTTCAGCAGGTCGGCGATCACTTTGCCATCCGGCGGGCGGTCGTATACAGGCGCTTCGCCCATTCGCCCGCTTTTGCCCTGCACCTTGACGCCTTCGGCAAGCTCAAAGTATTTATTCAGTAGCTTGGGCAGGCGCTCCAAGATAATGCCCTCGGCCTCGGCGATATTCTTGGCATAAACTTCGCGCTTGGGCGGGCGGCCTGAACCGGGGCGCGGACCGCCGCGCTTGGGTTTTACCGGCTCGGTGGTGGTGTCGGCGACGGGTGTACCCCCCGCGTTTTGGTTGTTTGGGTTTTCCATGCGTTTATACTCTCAATCGCTTGGATTTTTCCAGGGAGGAAAACGGGAGAGCTTCAATAGACAAGACGGCAAAGATCGGCAGGGTTTTTAATGCGTGGTTGCGGGGTTTTGGTGAGTATTTAGGGGTGTTGATGAGTATTTAAGTGTGTGTATACAGGCTGTTTCGGGGTCAGTGCCTTATATGCAGGTCAGAACATGACGGCAATCGGCAGAATATGGCTATCTCTTAGCGTCAGCGGGGGAGAGATAGCCATATTATTCTAGTGATTGCCATCATGTTGGGGTAACTGCCCCTTATATTTAGGTAACTGCCCTGATGCTTAGGCGGAAGCGGCAGAAATACAAGAATAAGATAGAGGGGGGTTTTACGCCTGCTTATGCTAGGGCGATTGAGTGCAGGCTCCTCGCTAACGCTGCCCGCACTCAATCCCTCGTTGCTCGTTGTTGCTACAGAGAGCAGGACGGAACGAGTGAGGGTATTTTTTAATTGCAAGATACTAGGTTTTAGGCTCGGGTTTGCCCTCTTGTTTTGGCCGTGCCGTGCCGATAACATGGGTGTAAGCGGGTTGATACGCTTTCGTAACTCCTCCCACTAAACCCGGCACACTGGCGGCGCTAAACGCTTTGAGCTTGTGCCGGGTCTTTTTCTGTGTGGACGTGACTACCCTAATGATCCGACTACCCTAATGATCCGACTACCCTAATGATCCGACTGCGGGCCGCCGATAAGTAGGGTGTAAGCGGTTCGCACTCTAAAACTCACGCGGTCGCCGCCTCCTGCCTGACGCACCCGCCGCGTGTCTGGCGGGCCGCTTCATTCATCATTCATAAATCTTAATCGTAAGTCGTGATAAGTCGTGATCGTTTTCCGGCTCCATGACGGACCGGCAGGGAAGGCCCCGGCTAAGGATGGGCCGAGCGCAGGGACGCGGGCAGGATGAGCAGCGGCGCAAGGACGCGCCATTAAACACGCAGCGCGAAAGCGCGGGCGGATCAGATAGCCGACCAGTACGGCAGTGAACAAGCAAGGCAAGCGCAGCAGGTCACGCGCCCCGGCTCCTCACAAGGGGCCGGGGCGCTTTTGTTCCCCCTGCCGGTGCTTAATCCCCTCCCCCGCGAATAAATACCCCGCAAAAATGCGTGTTCTTTGTTTCCCAGTATTAATACCGTTGTCAATCGTTCAACGATTTGATATAATAACTTCGTCGGCAGGAAACAACCTAGCCGCAGACAAGAAGGAACACAGCAACATGGCGACTTACAACGGCTACACGAATTACCCCACTTGGAACGTCTCGCTTTGGATTGAGAATGATGAGTATCTTTCGGAAACGCTCGCGGTGATGGCAAACCGGGCGGTTCGGGTCCATGCGGAAAGGGTCCGCGTTTCCCGCTTCTCGGATGAAGTCAAGCAGTGGGCGGAAGAAATGGCCCCGGAGCTTGGCGCTTCCATGTTCTCGGATATGCTCGGGTGGGCTATGCAGCAAGTCAACTGGTCCGAGATCGCCAAGAACGCACTTGACGAAGTAGAAGGCGACACAGAGGAGGACGAAGACGCCTGACAAGAAAACGCCTCATAAGCGAAACGCCTGCGGGCGTCTGTCCGGGACTGGTCCCCCGGCGTTGAATAAGCTAGACCGAGAGGATACGAAACAATGGAAACGCTGTCAACTTTTGAGCTTGAAGTATTACGGGACGCGGTGGGATGCCGTTATTATGAGCTTTCCACGCGGAAACACGCTAACGAAAACGTCATAAGAGAACTTATGAGCCTTCGCGCCAAGATTTCGGAACTGTTGGACGCTCGGTATAGCGGACGGGGGGAGGAACTTTAAGCGAAACGGGTTTATACCCGTCTGTCCGGGACTGACCCCCCGGCGTTGAATAAGCTAGGTCAAAGGATAATCAGCCATGTACCAGACATTGAACGTTCAGCCCCTTCTTGGTTCCATTGCCGCCGCGCTTGGCGAGGGTTGGGCCGTGCAGGCGCTTCGGACGTGCGACAATGAACAAATGATGGACCGGGGGTATATCGCTTGCGGCGCGGTTCGCCTGTTCCTCTGCCCGGTGTGGAACAAGTCGGCGCGGCTCGCGATCTCGGCGACCCTGCCGGCCTCCCTTGCTGGTGTTTGGCCCGCCCCTCACCTGCCCGAAATCACCGTAGACGCAAACAAGTCGGCTGCCGTGATCGCCAAAGATATAACCCGCCGCGTCCTGCCCGAAACGCTGGAAATGATCGCGTTCTGCGAGCGCAAACAAGCGGCACAGGACCAGCGAGACAATACCAAGCGGCGCGGCCTTAACACGCTGAACACCGCTGCGGGCGCTCTTGGAACGATCCGTGCGAGCAGGCCGAACGGTTCTAACGCCGGGGAAGTCCTTGAACTTGGGCGGGGGCAGTCCGGCGCGTTCTACGGGAGCGCCGAAGTAACAGCGTGGACCGGCACGGACGGCACGGACACGGCAACCGTTGACGTGAAACTTAACAGCCTCACAGTATCACAGGCGGCGGCGCTGCTGGAAAGACTGCACGGCGTCATGCTCGCCGCGCCGGCGAAGAACTAACCCGCCCCGCCCCGCCGGGGATACCGGCGGGGCTTCACCCTTGAAAGGTTGATTTGATATGTCACTTTCGTTATTCGCTGAAATCAACCCCGGAGCGCTCGCGCTGTTTGAGGTCGCCGCCGGGCCAAAGCCGGATAAGCCGAGCCGGCCCCATATGCCTGCCGACCCGGTTCATATCTCATACGTTGACGCGGCGGGCAAAGAACGGATTATCTGCGGCGTAAAGTTCGCCCCCGGCGTCGCCGTCATGTTTCGCGCTTATGCGGTCGCCGGTAACGCGCTCGCCCACCGGGACACTTGCCCGCTTTGCCGCGCGGCCTTCACGCCGGCACACGCAGGGGCCGCCCGTTCTGAATATGCAGCGCTCAAAGACGGCAAAGTAATCAAAGACGGCAAAGTAATCAAAGACGGCAAAGTAAAAGGCGCGAATGAAGGGATCACCGAGTAATGGCAAACACAAGAAAAACCGGGACCGCCGCGCGGGTGGGGGTACGCCTTAGCCGGCGCAACAAGGCGGCGCTAGCGACGTATATGGAGATTATGGGGGCTGATGCCACTACGGTCATGCGGGCGGGCTTGGAGGCCCTTGCGAGCCTTGACAGGATGGCAAACGGCGGCGCGGACCGGGTGGGCGCTGACCTTCAAGCCGCGTTTGACGCCGTGGACGCGGACAACCAGAGAGAAATACACGCATAAACGAACAAAAGGAAACAACAAGGCCCCCCGCTATTAGCGGGGGGCCTTGTTCGGTTTGTGTTGTGTTTCGTATGTAAGTTGTGTTTCGGATCAATGCGCCGCGCGGTCCGAATTTTCGGTACGTTCCTGCGCCGCGCGGCGGTCAGCTTCCCACTGGTCCCAAAGGACGCGCGGGGCGGGCTGTACCCCCCGCTGTGCCGCTCGCTGGTAGCCGGGGCGGGAGCCGAGTAGGACGGCGACGGGAACGCCCTTCGTTTTGCGCGGCTGCCAGACGAGCGGCCCGCGAAGCTGCGGCCCGCGCGTCTTTCGGGCGGCCTTGCCCGGTCGGTTCGGCTTGCCTGCAACCGTACGGGCGGGAAGTTCCTCAATCGTGGAACTCATTTTGACGGTGACGGGGGCGGCGTCAAGTACGTCCTTGTTGTCAAGCGAGCCGGGCGCGGGGTTCGTCATCACCAGCGCGGCAATCGGCGCGGGGGTTGCTGTTGTCAATCTTCTTTCCCTTCTTTGCAGTGTAACTTGTTTGTTCTCTGTCTTCGTTATTCCTTGCCTTTCTTCGTTATTCCTTGCCTTTCTTCGTTATTCCTTGCCTTCCTTGCGGCGTTTAATCCGGTCAATACACCCGAAATATCCTGCGCCGTCCACAAGGTTATCCGGCTTGTGGGTGTTGCACTCGCGGGAAATCTTAACGCCGACCATACACAGGCCGACTTGTTCCGGGGACACTTCGCAATTCAGGATTGCGCCCCATATTTTCGCCGAACGGGTAAAGTCTTCTAAAGGGTGTCCATAATCGGCGTTGCGGTCGCCGTATATCAGCCGTTCAGCTTGACGCAGGGCGTTCGGTTCGGCTTGGCGCAGGGCGTCCCGAGCGGCCCGCGCGGCGGGCGCTTGGCAATCCTCGGCGGGGGCGGCGGGCGGCTCGGGGCCAGAGTAGAACTCCAAATCCGAGAAGTCAACCCGAACCGCCTGAACGCCCTGCAAGCTCGCAAGCTCGCCGGGCTTAACCGTCCGATACGAGCGAACCGGCGGCGGCAGGGGAGAAGAAGGCAGGGCCGGAGAAGGCAGGGTTTCTGCCGTTACGGCCCACTGCGGCCCGCCGCAGTCAGAAGCTAGGAGGCTTCGGATCATGGGCGGCGTCCAGCGCGAGCGCTGGACGCCGCCTGCTGCCGGATCGGGTAGCCAGTGATACGCAGGCGCATCGTTTTGTATCAACCCGGTCAAAATATCCACAATGTCAATTCCGAGCACTTGGCCGATAAATACCTCCAAGTTAGCCCCCCGGCTGTTCTCCCACCCCGGCATAATGAGGATCGCATCGGGGCGGCGTTTTCCACTGGTGAGTACGCGCAGGACCCGGCGAAGGTACTCCGACCACGGCAAAGGCTCCTCGCCGGGCGCGGGCAATCTGTCCTCACGCGCCGGGTTGAATACATCAAAGCCGCGAACGGTCAATTCGTATTCGCACTCGCCGAACTTTTCAGCGTTATAATTCGGGTATCCGCTCATGGGGCCGGAAAGATACACCCGTGGGTGGCTGTCCGCGTTTACGGGGCCGGTCACACCGGGAATAAAGTCGGGGCCAAGCGTGTCGTCAAAGGGTGTGTGTGGTTCCATAAGGTCCTTCTTGTTCTGCAAGAGTGCAGCGCCGGCAGGTCCTCCCTGTCGGCGCTGCTGTTATTGAGTTGTGGTCGTTATTGAGTTGCGGTACTCACTAGTCGGCAAAGGGATCATCTTCCACCGAAGCGGCGGGCGCGGCAGGGACTTCCGCGCGGTTGACATTCTGCTCGGCGCGGAACGCTGTCATATCGCCGCGCTGCGCCGAGAAGATCGCGGCGGCATCCACCGGCGCGGGCTTCGCTGCGGGGGCGGGCTTCGCTGCGGTTTTCAGGAGAGAGGCAACATTCACCGGATATTTCGGGTGGATACGCACGGTTTTGATCACGTTGTAGGGCTTTTCGCCGGTGGTAAGCTCCACGTCCAGGAGGTACTTCCCGCCGACCAGGTTGTCACTGTCAAGCCGGGCGTACTCGTCAGAGGTCAGCCGCCGCCCGATCAGCTTATCCAAAAGCTCGGTCATTTTCCCCGTCGTGCCTTGATAAACGATCCCGTAGCGGGTGACGCGGACGTACTGCCGGAACTGGAACGGCTTGCCTTCGCTGTCAGTGTGCGCGATCTGCTCGCCGGTGATCGGGTCCTTGCCGCCGATCCGGGCCTCGTAGACAAAAAGGAAGTTCGGTTCCTGCTGCTCGGTTTTGACGCCGTTTTCCCACTTGGCGCGGTCAACGACTTCTACGCCGATCAGTTCGGAAAGATACTGGCCGTTCTGCGCCCGCTCAAAGGGCTTGAAATCTCCGCCTTCGGGCGAATAGGTATTGAAGTTCATAAAATCATCCTTGTTTTGGTAGTTGGTTAAAAGCCGCTCGGGGCTTTTGTGTAAACGAGCGCTCGGTTAATGGTTTCCTCCACCACTTCGCCCGCGATTTTAAGCGCCGAAAGGGCGCTCAAAATGAGTTGTTTGTCAAGCTGCGTTTTGGCAATAATGGCCTCTAGGCCCCGCGCTTCGTCAAAATCAAGCGCGTTGTATACCGCCTGTTGCTGCGAAGTCATTGCAACCTTCGCGGCTTCACTCTCCGTAATGTATCGGAGTTCTACCCGTGTCCCTTTAGGGCTATTTTTGTCTTCGTGGTCTAAAAGCTGAAACGCGACTTGCAGGGCGTCTTTGTCCGAGGCGAGCCGGTTCTTGATATTGACGAACCTGTAATAGCCCTCGTGCTTTTCCACGCTGTAAACCATGTCCGCCATGCCGATAATTTCACTGCTGCCCCGGACGCGCCCGTGTTTGACTTGGTTGTTTGCCGGGCCGAACTGAACCTTGCCGCTTTCATGGCAAGCACAAATAATCGTAGCGTCAACAGCCATCAGCTTTTTCAGCAACGCGTACAGCTTCGCCATCTGCTTGCTATCGTTTTCCTCAAAGTCATGGATGCGGATAAGCGTATCAATCACCACAATCAGGCCGGGGTTCGCTTCCGCCAGGTCGCAAATCTTGTGCAGGGTCAGCGGGACATCAAACTTAACGCCCTGCCGCCCGAGATACGTCAGCCCAGGCAGTTGCGGCATCTGCAAAAGCTGAAACCTGTGGGAAGCAATGTCAAAGCCCATTTCCTCATCTATCCATAGGACCGGGCGCTTGGGGCACTCGCGGTCAAAGTACGGCGAGCCTTGCAGCAGGGATCGTATAAGCTCCATCAGAAGCCAGGACTTCGCCCCGCCCGGCGGGGCCGAGATAAAGTGCAGCCCGGCGGACAAAAACACGTTTTCAATCAGCCAGGGCAAACCGTCGGGGCAATGGGTCGCCAGGTCAAACGCGGTTTTTATTTCCCAGTCGCCGCCCTTGATTGCGTCGGTGCTGTATTCGTCGTCCCGGCCTTTTAGCCGCGCCCATATCTCGCCGAACAACTGGTGAAACTCGCCGGCGGGCAGGGGCGGATCGCACTGCGTATCGTTCCACAGCTTCGCGAAGCGCAGGGCGTAGTCATACGGCAGGTTTTTGTGCCGGAACACGGCGACAAGGCGCGTTACCGCGTTGTTATAGCCGCCGAACGGCCCCGCCCCTTTAGAGTGCCGTTCCTCAAACAGCTTTTCCCAGGTGTAGCCGTAGGCGACTTTGCCGCCGAAGCTGCCCCGATCCTCAAAGCCCGCGTAGTCCGGGCCTTCGTCCGCCTTTAGCTGTTCTAAGGCATCTTCTAAGCTGTCAAAATGGAACATAATTCTTCCTTCAAGCGCCAGGCGATTTCTTCCGCAACCGGCACGGCGACAGCGTTACCAGTCATCAGATACCGGACATTATCGCGGAAACCTTCGGTCCAATTATCCGGCAGTCCCATCGCCCGCTCTTGCTCTAGCGGTGTCAGCTTCCTAACTCTTATCTGTGACAGCAAGGCAGGAGCCAAGTCTTTCCAGGGAAACCCCGCCTTTCCAGGGCAGGCACATCGGGAGAAGATCGCCGCGCCCTCCTGTGCGAAAAGCCGGTCTATCGCGCCCCGAGAAATCCAGTATTTCGGGTCCGTGTTTGCCTCCAAATCTCCAACAAAGAACCCTCGCTTGCGTCTGGTGTAAGCGCCAAAGTGACTTGCATCTAGTACCATCCCTTCCACTTCGTAACCGTCAAACAAACCCATCTGCTCAACAACCGGCCACAGCTTTAAGAGTTTCGGCACGTTCTCCACGACAAAGAAGCGGGGCTTCAAGTCCTGAACGATCCGTGCGAAATCCCGCACAAGGCCGGACTGCGGGCCGTCAAAGTTCGCCCTGCTTCCGTGCGAACAGAGGGATATATCGGTACAGGGGAAGCCGCCGATTATCGCGTCAACCGGGGATAAATCGCGGCTGCTGACAGCGGACACGTCCCCGAATAACGGAACGTCCGGCGTGTGCCGTTTAAGCACACGCTGACAATTCTCGTCCCACTCTATCCGCCAGGCACATCCCCACCCGGCCCGCTCAAAACCTAAGTCCATCGCGCCGCATCCTGAAAAGGCACTTCCGAAAGTTGGCATAATTAATCCTAATTCCTAAATCCTAAACCTTAAAACGCAAGCTGTTCCGGCGGTGATACTGCCCCAGCCGGCGAATGGCCGGGGAACTTCACCAATGAAACCCGCGTCGCTTCCTCTCTCTTGAAGTTGGTCGTTCCAGGCAACCGAAGGATACGGCTAAGGTTATGGACGTGATCGCTTCCCATCTGTGCCTGAACACGTTTGTTCGTGCTGATGAACTTCTCTTTTTGCGGGCCGCCGAGAACGTAGTTCTGCTTTTGGAGCCAGTAGCAATGCAGGCCGCCCCCGCTCTTAACGAGAATGTCCGCTGTCCCCGCGCCTTTCTCTTTCGCCTGCGCGGGCGTCATGTCCTTGAAGTCCAGGTCCGCCCAAAATACCGCGCCCTGCTGAATATCCGCGTCTTCCCCGCGCCCCTTTTTGGAGCGCGGCAGGACGCCGACGAAACAATCAAGGCCGGCGCTTTCGTAATGCAGCGCCGCGCCCGCCAGGTCATCGCGCCAGGCGGCGGCGGTAATGTCAAAGAACTCTTGTACCGGGCGAACCGCGCCGCGCTTGCCGCTCATACTACGGTCTGTTAGAAAACAGCGAAGCTCGCAGAAGCCCGATTGATACGGCATGAACAGGTGCAGCAAGAAATTGTGCATCATGCCGACCTTGACGTTTAGGGGGCAGGGTTCGCCGGGCCGGCTGTCCCAGAGAGGAAAAACCCCGCGCGGGCCGCTCGGGACGCAGGGGAGGTAGCTCACTCGCCGCCCTCCCGCAAGATCGCCGGTTCCTCGGCATGAATGATAAGCTCAATCCGGGGGCGCTCGGCATCCTTAGTCCTTGTGGGGGGCAGGTAAGTCGCGTCCTTGTCATCGGTCCAAACGCGGGCATCCGTGAAGCCGTCAAAGGCCGCTTTTAGGCTGAACAAGAGATTGTCTTTGTCAGGAAAGGCAACAGTCTTGAAGTATCCGGCGATCTCAACCGTCGCCGACTGAACGGTTTGCCAGCCAGCGGCAGTGATCGCCGCTATCGCCTGCGCTTCGGCGTGTTGACGATACGCCTTAGTCGCCATCGCCTTCACCATGCGCCCGTTGCGGCTGCCGACAGTGTGGTTCGCTTTCACCTGCGGGGGCGGCGGGTCAAGCGTGATGAAAAGTTTCATGGGGGAAAGTATCATAGAAGGTTGTATCATGCTGTGCCCTCGCCGGTATCCGGTCCGGTGATTGTGTCCATTCTGAACGCCGCCTTATCGCGCCCGTGCATGATCTCGCGCTGCACCGAGCGGATCGCGCGGTGGAGGATACAAGACAGGGCCGCCCCCGTCGCGGCGACTTTGCAAGCGCTCTCCTGCACTTCGGTTTTGTGGGCCGCGTCGGGGTTCTTAGAAAAGTAGCGGGCCAAGTTTTGCTCGCGTTCTTTGACACGGCGCAAGGCCGTGTCAACATCTTCTTTCAGGGCGAACAATATCAAGTACGCGCCCTTGTTATTCGTCAGCGCCAGCGGGTCGGCGGAGATATAGGCTTGCCACTGTACGGCGGCGTCCTTCTCTGCCTGCTGCTGCATCCGGTCAATTTCCATCTGGTCAATTCCTCCTTGCGGTGCTAGGGGCGTCCCCTTGTAGTGATTAAAGAACTTTCGTGATTAAAGAACTTTGCGGTAAAGGCAGGTGGGGGCAGCGTCAAGCGAGCGCCAGCACTCGTGCACATACAGAAAACCCCTGCCGCCAACATAATACATATTGGCAACAAGGGGAGCCGCGCACTGCGGGCACTCGCCGCAAATCCAGTGCGACTTAGGCGCGTCCGGCAGGTTGTCACACGCGGATCGGTCAAGCCTATAAGCCTCGGCGTCCGCCGGCAAATTAATGATATTGTCCATATCCCTCACGGTGTCTATCGCCTAAAGTGTTTATATCGCCTAAAGTGTCTGTATTCGGCAACATTAACCATATTCGGCAACATTGGCGGCAAACAAGAGGGGTCGCGGCGAAAAGCGTGGTAAAATAAACCCGGTAAAACAACCGAGCCGAATAACGCCTGCCGCCGGGTATGTATAGTGTGTTGCGAATATGTATAGTGTGTTGCGAATATGTAGAGTGTGTTGCGAATATGTAGAGTGTGTTGCGAATATGTAGAGTGTGTTGCGAAACAAGATAGTTGAAAAAAGGGGGGGGGGAAACGATGACTTATGCGAAGCGGTTTCAGGGCACTGTGGGTGCTATCGTAATGGCGCGGGTGTCCGGCGACGGACAAACCGAAAACACTAGCCTTGACGGGCAGATTGACGCCGGGATCGCGAAGGCCGCGCAGATCGGCGTTCCGGTGCTGTATACGATCCGGGAAGGGCTTGACGACAGCGGCAAGCAGCGCGGCAAAAGCGGGGCGTATCTGTGCGATAGGCCAGAAATGATGGAGGCCATCAGCCTTATCCAGCAAGGCAAAGCCTCTCACCTCATCTGCCTTGACACGTCCCGGTACTCGCGCGACATGGAAGATACCTTCGCAATCGCGCGTATGGTGGAAACGGCGGGCGGGCGGCTTGTATTCACCGACTTTGACTACGACCCGGACGACGAGGGTTCTAAGCTCGGACTAACGTTCCGCGCGGGCTTCGCGACTTACGAGCGCGGCCAAATCAAAGCGCGGACCAAGCGCGGACGGCGGCGGGTGATCACCGAGCAAAAAATCCAGCCGTCCCGCGCCCGCTCCCCCTACGGCTACGTTGTTGTAAACAAGCTGCATGTCCTGAAAGGCGAGTACCCGGCGGATATGCTCGGGAAGTACGTCATAGATGACGAAAAGGCGGACTTCGTGCAGCAGGCGTTCGTGCGTTATGCCGGGGGTATGGGGCTTCGCAGTGTGTGCCAATGGCTCACCGACGCCGGAGCGCCGCCGCCAGGCCAGGACCACAAGCGGGGGTCAACGCAGTGGTACGCGCCGACGCTTCGCCAAATCTTGATCCGGCCCGTTTACAAGGGGGCTGTGGCTTGCAATCGTTATCAGCCGGTAACGGACCGCTCGCGGGCGGAGCGCGGCCTAAGCATCTACACGCACACCGAGCGCCCGGAGGAAGAATGGATTATCCTTGACGCGCCGGCGATTGTAGACGAAACGCTGTGGGACGCCTGCCAGCGCCGGCTTATGACAGCGAAAGAAGATCACAGCGGGAACCCGAAGCACCGCTACCTTTTGTCCGGGCTGCTGGTCTGCCCGTTCTGCGGGCGCTCACTTGTCGGCAATACGGTGAACCGCCCGCGCAAGACGATGGAGGCGACCGTTTCGCGCTACTACCTGTGTCAGCAGAAGCGGACGAAGAACGGCCTCGCGGCCCTTGCGGACGACTGCCTGCCGTGCTCGGAAACAACAATCAACTATCCGGGCGAAGTGCTGGAAGAACTCGTTCTTCGGTCCTTGTCCCAGGTTGCGGATGACCCCTCGCTGTTAGAGGAGGCGATCAACTCCGAGCGCCGGCTGCGCTCGGGAGGCTTTGACGAAGCGGCCTACAAGTCGCTTACGGGGACGCTTGCGGGGCTTGCGGCGCAGGAGCAGGAGATCGTCGCCTTGCAGCTTGAAGCGTCACTGGAAAAGCGGGACACGTCGGCGTACAAAGTCATGCTGAAAAAGATCACGGCGGAGCGGGCGGCGGCGTCGGACGCTATGGCGGGAATGGAGCTTGATCGGAAGCTGACGCCGACCGCGCCGGCGCGGACCCAGGCCGAGGAAATGTGCCGGGCGCTTGGGCGGGTATCGCAGGTGATGACGGATGGGGGGATAGAAACGGGGCGCAAGCGCGAAGCCCTTGCGGCGGTGATAGAGGAGATCGCGCCGGAGCGGACGGGGAACGGGGGCTACAGCGTCCGAGTAAAATACCGTGCGCTGACGGTGGGTTCAACTGTAACGATCATTTTAATAGTTGCTACAGTTGACGGGGTGATTGTTCAGTGCGCCGAGAAAGAAACCGCGCGAAACCCCCTCTCGTGCCGGGTTTTATCTCACGCTCACGGGGTATAATCCCCTCGTTCATGCGTGAACACCCTCCAACCTCAAAGGCCGCCCCTAACAGGGGCGGCCTTCTTTTTGCTTCGCGGCAGCGGCGTCCCGCAGGTCAATCTCGTGGGCCATCTCGTTAATCATGTCCCAGAACACGACCCAGCACGGGGACACGCGGGCCTTACTTGACACTTGGGCCTTACCGACTTTTTGCGGGCTTGCATTTACTTTTTGCGGGCTTACGGATTGTTCCATGCCCCGATTGTCGGTTCCGGGGCCTTATTTCCTCACCCCGGCACACGCCAAGTGTGAAACCGGATTAAGTGTGAAACCGGATTAAGTGTGAAGCCGGCTTAACTGCGAAGCCGGCTTATGTCACGCCGCGCCTGCTGGTCCTGCCGCTCATTCTCGGCGTCGTCTATGGAGTGCAGAAGAAGCTCGTGCACCAATGACAGCATTTCCGAGACTTGGGCGAAGCGCTTGCGGTTCTTGAAGTTCTGCGTCCATGCGTTCGGGTCCCGCACAGCGGAGCGGTAAACACCCGCGCAGAACCCGAGCGCCAGCCGCAAGCGTTCAAGCCCTTGCTCGGCAAGCGCCGTCGCCGAGGCGTGGGTGCAGCCGTCGGAGCGCGTCACCGGCCCTACCGCGTCATAGCTTTTAGCGAAAATGTCCGGCTTGCAGGGGTAGAAGCCGTTGCCGTCAAGCTCGGCAATGATGAAGTCGCCGGGGCACACCGCGTGTTCCCCTTGCCGGGTTTCAATCCTGCCGTGCCGCCCCAGTGCCGCGCCGCAATGCTCGCACGGGTCCTCCCATCCCTGTTCCTCTTTGCGCCGAGCCGCCCTGACCGCGTGGTGGTCCCCCGGCGCGTTGAACTGCGTCGCCTGTATGAAAATCGGCTTTTTCCGGTACTCGGCCATTTACCACACCTCCACTTCCAAGCTGTCAAAATACAGGTCAAACGCCCAGGCGATAGCCTGCCAAAACGTCACCCAGCGCCGCCGCTTGACTGCAAATTGCAGCGACCAAAACTGCACCACCCAAACCGTCATCTTATGCCCCCTCGCGCCCCGGTAGTACGCCGCCCCCGTTGCGCCTTTCGTCCGCTTGGTAGTAACCGACCTCCGCCGGCTCGGGGTCGGCCATGACGACAGACTTGTTCGCCCACATGGAGACTTCTTCCAACTTGGTAAACGCCAGCGACTTCTCCCGACCGGGCGGGAGCGCCGAAAGCACGGCGGCCAGCGCTTTGCACCCCGAGCGGACCTCGGCGATCTGCCGCGTCTGCGCGTCAGTCGGGCGGTGATACTCAAACGCATCTTTGTTCATTTCCCTTTTGTTCATTTCCCTTTTGTTCATTTCCCTTTTGTTCATTTCCCTTTTGTTCATTTCCCTCGGGTTCATTTCCCTCGGGTTCATTTTCCTACCTCCACCCAATGTATACCACACCAAAAACCGCTTTTCACATACAAAGTGTCACATACAAAAAATCCGCGCTTCACCCGGTGAAGCGCGGATCGTAATTCCGTCGTCGTCCTAATTCTATCGTCATCCTCCCGCTTGGTCGCCCCCCTTTTTTTCGGCGAGTACGACTTTTGCACTGCTTACGAGTATGTCCAACAAGTCTAACAGCACTTTGCGGGCGCTATCCCATTCTTTGCTGCCTGTCACAGACAGCAGCGAGTGGCGGATAAGGTTCGCGCCGTCCATCAGTTCATCAACCGGGCTAGGGTGGCCCATACTTCTCCCCCTTGTGTCTTGGTGTTCTTAGCATACCCCAGTTTTGGAATTAAAACTGAAAACTCGCTTACATTTGGAGTATTCCAGCAGTTAGATGTATTCCAGCAGTAGAAGCAGCGCAAAAGCCAAAAAGTAAACGATCAAGGCGCGTAGCGGCCCCGGCTGACCGGGCGGACCGGGATAAAGCCCCTCGTATTCATATTGGCAATATGTTTGCGTCGTCATGTTCCCTCCATCATCTGTTTATCCACAGCAGCGTTTTGTTGGGGTTGAACGGGCACATGTCCGAGTAGGGCCGGCTTCGCACCGGGTAGTCATGCGTCTTGCATTTCAGGTTAATGTCAAGGGCGCGGCCACACTGCTTGCACCGAGCCGTGCAACGCCAAAGCAAGCTGCAAGCAAAGAGGCGCACCGCAGAGAAAAAGATCACGCAAGAAAAGTCCGGCATTTTTTACTTCCCCCCTAGCGGGGTCAACTGCGTGTAAAGAACGCAGTCCCGCTTCGGCCAGATTTCGCGTGACGGGCACGGCGGCGTTCCGCTCACGAGTATTACCGTTACCGTTTCCGCGCCCTCAACCAAAACTTTGCAAACAGCAGTACCGTTTATCCGCCGGGCGAACAATGCGGGCTTGCCCCGCAGCGCGGGGCACGGTTCCGCCTCGGGGGACGGTCCCTCTGCGTCGCCCTTTGCTTCGGCTATCAAGTCGCCCTCCACTTGGGCTATCAAGTCGCCCTCCACTTGGGCTATCAAGCGGTTCAGATAAACGCGGGCCTTCTGCAAATCTTCTAAGCCGGCTTTGTGGGCATATCGGCAAACGTATTTCACGATGTTCCCCGCGCAGAAGCCGAGTTTTTGATCCTCAATAAAATCAAGCGGCTGTATCTTGCCGGCTTGGTAATGCGCCGGGCGTGTGGCGCTCACTTGCTGTGCGTCTTTTTCCTGCGGTGCGCCGTTTTCTTGTTCGGTAGTTTTCACTATCTTGTACCTCCAAAACCACTATCGGCAGGTTGGCAAAAAAACTGTAGGGGTTCCCCTTAAAACACGGTATAGATTAGTATGCCCCTGAAAATCGTGGACTTGCAGAACCGCATACAGCGCCAGGTACACGCGCTAGAAATGGCCGGCCTCCCCGCCTACACCGTCAACCTCGGAACGACGGAGTATGCCGTTCTGCGCGGTATGTTTGTTAGCCTGAAAGCTCGCGCCCTGCCGCGCACCGGACACAACGAGCGCATGCAATGGTCCTACATGGGGTGCATACTCAACGTGTTCCCCGGCGAACTCTGCGTGGTTCTGCCGGCCCCGTTTCACGTTCTCAACAACACCATCTTAATTGAGGAGTTACTATGCGCGGAGAAGGAAAAGCACGAAAAGGAGGAAGTCGCCCGGTTTCTGGTCAACAATGGACCGGAACACCTAACGATCAGTCCACAGGGACTTATGACAGGTGGGGTTTTAGGCGAGTACGGGGAGGGTATCTAGTTATGGACTGTGTTTGCCCGGAGTGCGGCGACAATTTTGCTGATTGGCAAACGGAGATCGGCGGACCGCCCGCACCGGAAGCGCCGACGTGTTGCCCGGCTTGCGGCACGGCACTTGTTTTTCTGCCGGACCTTACCCTTGTCAAAATGACAACCACGCAGTATAATAAGCTCAAAGGCGTCATAAAGGAGCGGTTCAACCGGGTCGCAGAAGCCGGGGCGGTGTATCGCCTTGTTTACCACGATCCCGACGACCAATGAAGCCGCACAAAAAAGACAAGTCGGTAAAGACAAGTAGGTAAAGACAAGCAGGAGAAAGCAGGCAGTATGAGGAAAGGAGGGTACAAAAGGAGATACCTTAGAATGTCCAACCGCCAGTTCCAAGACAACCAGGGGTGGCTCACGAGCCACAGCATTGAAGCCCTTCACAACCGCATCCTCGCGATAGAGGAAGAACAGGATAGACAGTTGAACCTTTCAGCCGAGCAGTATCAGAAGTTGCGCGACGACAGCACGGGGATCGCACAGTCGGTCCACACTTTCGCCCTCGGGCAGTCCGATAAATGGTCGCAGGCGCAGGCGCAGATCGCGGCGCTGCAAAAGCAGGTTGCAGACGCCGGGCAGGTGATTGACATAACTGACATTCTCGGAACGCTGGAAGCCGGCAAAGCCGAAGCAGACGCGGGGATCGGAACAGCGGTCAGCACCGGAGCGGTCCCGGCGGATCAAAGCGCAGGGCACGATCAAAGCGCAAGTCAGCAAGTCCTTCCCGGTGTCACGGACACAGCGGCAGGAACCACCACGGCGGCAGACAACAAAGCACCTTAGATTAACAACAAGCGCCGGGGGGCTTCCCCGGCGCTTGTTGCCGTTTCAGGAGAGGGTCAGCATGATTACCCAGAAACAGAACATGATTGCACAGAAACAGTTTCGCATCAGCCCCGGCCAGCAAAAAGATATTGCGACCCAGTGCGCTATTGTGGTATGGGAGGCCGCCGGCAACAGCATTGCGGCGACGTTTCAAATGACGATTGCCAGTATTCATCAGAAGGTTCAGGCGCGGTTCCCTTATGCAACCCCCAATCACGTTTACCGCGCCGTACACGCGCTCGCCGAGCACGAATACCTAAAGATATTGACAACCGCCGGATCAAAGCACGGGCTTCGCTTTGAGATGACCGAACTCACACGAGCCTTAATCAATACGCGAACCCACGAAATCAATCCGCGAACCGCCGAAATCAATCCGCGAACCCCCGAAACCTATACACGGCCCGCCGCCAGCGAGTGCGCGAACAGCGAGTGCGTGACCCCTGTAACACAATCCGATCCCCTCACACAATCCGATCTTTCAACATTAACTGATTTTTCTGCCGCTGAACAAAGCCGTATAGATAGGCTGTATCAGCTTGCGGATGACTTGCTGCTTGCCGGCGACGCCGCTAAGTTCAAGGCGGCGTCCGAAACGCAGTATGCACGGGCTGAACTTCTTGCAGAGGAGCTTCGCCGGCTGACCGCAACCAACGCCCGGCTCATTGCACGGATAAACGAACTGAAACAAGGCAAGAATCAAAGCAAGTCCGAACCCCTGCCCCCGGTGGTCGTCAACAAGCGTCCCCTGCAAGCTGCGGGCCGGCTGATGGAGGCGCTTTTTGGCGCAACTCGGGACGGCCACACAGCGACGATCCGGGCGCTGGAAAAATGCGAAGCGTCGCCGGAGCTTGTGCAAAGCTATTGCCGCGCGATCTTTGACACTGTAGGGAGAGGATAGCATAAGGAAAGGGATAGCATGATACTGACAGTGACGATAGAAACAGCAGACAATGTGACGACCGCTTACCCGTTCGGGTTCCCGTCAGACGCGGCGACGTTTGCCGCTGCTGCCCAGGTGATCGCGTATATCGGGCAGTTCCTTCCTGCGCTCGGCGTAGTTATCCCGGAAAACCTGTTACCGGAGCTTGACTACAGCGCCGGCAGGGAGGCGGGCGCGTTCGGGGATTTATGATCGGGGATTTATGATCGGGGATTTATGATCGGGGATTTATGATCGGGGATTTATGATCGGGGATACATAAGCCGAAGCCCCTTCCTGTTATTGGGAAGGGGCTTCGGCTTTCACAGTATACTCTTAGTCACAGCATACTCTTAGGCAAGGGCTGAAAACTGTTTGTCAAACACCTCCACTTCGCCGTTTCTAATGATCGCATAGCCTTGTGTTTGGCAAGGGTTCGTTCGCGGGCTGATCTGTGTGTATCCGAACAGGGCCGGATCGTGTGCGCCGCCCATACAGACGACGCGGTGCTTGCCGCTCACGCTCCACCCGGCTTCTTGGTGGTGCTGGTGGCCCATAACAATTCCGGCCTCAAACTTTGCCGAAAGCCGTTTGGCGACGCCAATGGGGTTTGGCCCGCTGTAGTTCGCGCCGTGCAGCAGCCGGAACTCTTTCCCGCCGCTGAATAGCTTCGCCTGCTCAAACCGGGTGAATGTCAGCTTGTCCGCGAACTCATGGAAGATATTTTCCATAATCCATTCCGGGTCTACCTGCCCCCGGAAGTGGGCTTGGAACCAGGCGTCATGGTTGCCGGTGAGAACTTCCCCCCCGTCAAACACTTGCAGAAGGCCGCGCAGCACCGTCTTCGCAAGTTCGGCGTCGTCCTGCCATCGGCGGCTGTGCTGCTGACAGCCGCCGCGCTTCGGGTGGAACTGATTGCCGTCCATCATGTCCCCGATCAGCACGAACCGCTTCACGCCCCGGTTGTAAGCGTCAAGGCAGAACTGCCGAAGCAGCGACCCGCTGTGATAAGGGAAGTGCGTGTCACTGATACACGCGCGGTCGCCGTGCAGGACCGGGACCTGCCTTGAAATGTCCGGCTCGGTGCTGTCCGGGATGAGGGCGCTTAGGTCCGGGCCGGTGTAGCACAGGAACTTGTCAGGCACGGAGAACGGTTCCTTGAAGTACGGCGCTGCTTTCTGCTGAAAGGTCGGCGCGGGCCGGTAGCACTTGTTTTTGTACCGCAGGCTGCCGCTTGCGCCGGCGGATTGAACCACAGTGATAAGGCCCCGCTCGTACAGCGACCCCAGCGCATAAAGGACTTCATGCTTTTTGTGGCCGGTGCATCCCCGCTGCGCGTCCCGAGCGGAAAACTCCTGCCCGGCGGCGCGGGCGAGCCAGCTTTCAAGCCGCTGCTCTAATGTCAAAGTCTTCCTCAAAGTCTCGGTCCCAGTCAAAGTCTCGGTTCTGGTAGAAGTCTCGGTCATAGTAACGGGTCCCCTTCCCTCAAACAGCCGTCTTCGTTGATGATGGTTTTGAGGAACGCAAGGGCGTCCGCTTTCATCTGACTGACGCGGCCTATCGTCATACCGATCTCGGCGGCTATATCCTCCACGAGCATTTCGTCCACAAAGAACCGCTCAATCACCACTTGCCAGCGGCTATCCGGCAGGAGAGTAAGCAGGGTTCTCATGTTGAGCCGGCTGTTCACCCGCCGGGTAAAGTCGCCGGTCCGTGTGCAGACAAGCTCGGTTTCCTCGGAAAGCCGTTCATGCTGCATTTGCTCGGCACGGTGTCCGTTCCGCCCGCGAATGGTGCGAACTTCATCATGCACGGCGTTCACGCCGGCCCGCCACTGATACGCCCGGCTCTTATCGCGGCAGGCATCCATCGCAAGGAAAACGGTACTCACAGCGTCGGCGGCGCTGTAAAGAGGCTGCAAGCTGCGCGGGGCATAGATTGTAGCGATTGTTTCAGCCGCCAGCTTGCGCCAGCTTTCCTCCACCGCCGCCGCCCGTGCCTCCTTGCGCTGTGCGTAGCCCTCGTTCTTGCGCTGTGCATAGCCCTCATTATCGCTTTGTCGCTGCTTGCCGGGGAGGAGGTCAGGGCCGGGGGGGCTAGGACATTTGGATAAAGGCATAGCGAGCGCGTCCCCCTCTCTGGTCCTTCGCGTTCCGATACTGCACGGCGACTTCGTATCCTTCGCGGGAGCCGTCCTTGTTCGTGTTCCCTTCCACGGTGGTAAAGTCGCCGGTCGCCGGGTTATAGCGCGTGACGATCCCGGTGTGGTGATAGCCCAGCGGGTTCGTCTCGTATTGCAGCATGACGAAGC